>CAYVWW010000001.1:0-33756 GCA_964455605.1 uncultured Actinomycetota bacterium
TCTCCTCCAATAACTATATCACCTGGACAGACATACGACTCAACCAGTATCTGGTGGCATATTCCTTTTCCAACTTCACTGATTCTTGAACCCGTACCGGATGCAAAATCTCTTAATATATTATGTGAATGTGAAAGTTCTTTTCTCGGACTTGGCGCTGAATGGTCAATAAAAAAAATAGATTTTTCAGGTTTTTTTACACTACTGAAACCCATTTTCTTAAACTGGCTCACCGCAAGAGGTCCTGTACCGTCCTGCGACATCACAACATCCACATCAACTACGGCAATCTCGCCTGCTTTTAATTCCCTGCCAGCATGCTCACTTATAATTTTTTCCGATATCGTCTTATCCAAAAATCCTCCTACCTTACTCAGTATCCGCATCTTCCAGTTTCTTTTTTTTATTCTTATTCTTTTTTACATAATCGTTATATATATACATCAGTTCCTTATCAAAAAGAGGCCTTTTCAAATCTATGGACATTTCCCTCGACATCGCAAGTAAATCAGCTGCCTCCTTATCAGTAAGGTCTATGTTGAACTCTCTAAATTTATGAAGAATGGTATGGGATCCCGAGTGCTTACCTACGACAAGCTGTCTTGTCAAACCAACTTCCTTGGGATTAAATACCTCATAATTTTTCGGATTTTTTATAACACCATCCGCATGTATCCCCGATTCATGAGCGAATACATTTGTCCCGACGATCGCCTTCCATATAGGGATTGCACGCGATGAGGACCTTGCGACATATTCCGCAATTTCCCTGAACTTTGATGTATCGATACCGAGTTCTATATTTTCAAGGTATTTCAAAGCCATCACAATTTCCTCCATAGCAGCATTACCGGTGCCTTCCCCAAGTCCCCCCACGCTGGCTACCAGACTTGAAGCGCCGCCTCTTATACCCGCCATCCCATTGGCGGTTGCCATACCAAAGTCATTATGATTGTAAACCTCAATGGGAATACTCACGGCACTTGTTATCGTACTTATAAGCAAAAAAGTCCTGAAAGGATCAAGCCGGCTCACCGTATCACAAATTCTAAACCTGTACGCACCCTTTTTTTCCGAAATAGATATTAACTTTAACAGGAACTCAAGATCAGTACGCGTGGCATCCTCTGTACTTATTATGAAATTAAGCCCATTTTTCCGGGCAGTCTTTATAGCCTGCCTTAATTTGTCTACGACCCATGTCCTGTTTTTCTTATATTTTTCCTTAATGTGAATATCAGAAGTAGAAATATTTATAACCACATTCTTCGCTCCACATTCTGCCGCATAATCAAGATGCCCCGGTTCCGCTTCGCAATAAACAAAAAGCTTTGCACCGAAATCTTCACTCAGCACATCCTTGATTGTCTCCCTCTCAAAAGATCCAAGGGCAGGCGTACCTATCTCGATTTCAGGTATGCCTATTTCAGCAAGCATCCCTGTTATCCTTATTTTTTCATGTTTTGAAAAAACCACGCCTGCGGTTTGTTCTCCGTTTCTAAGGGTGGTATCTATAATATTTACATATTTTTCACTTTTAGCTATTGCCATTATTTACCTCCCTTTTTGGCCGTAGTCTTTGCGACCTTTTTATTTTTATACGACTTATAGGTCTCAATTATTTCACTATCAAAAAGAGCTCTCTTGAGAGACACCGACTTATTCCTAACTATTTCTGCAAGTTCTTCGGCATCGTTTCTACTTATTTTTATACCAAGTGAATCTAATTTATAGATTACTGTGTTTACTCCCGAGTATTTCCCGAGTATTATTTTTCTTTCCAGACCAACATCCTTGTCGCTGAACAATTCATAGGTCTCAGGATTTGCAAGAACACCGGAAGCTTTGCTTTCTGACTCATAAACAAATAAATTGCCTCCAACAATAGGTTTCCAGGTAGGAAGTACCCTGTTTGAAGCTCCTGCAACATATTCGGACAGCGACCTTAAATATTTAGTATCAAATCCCATATCAATGCCTTCAATATATTTTAAAGCCATAATAAACTCTTCAAAAGCAGCATTTCCCGCTCTCTCTCCAAGACCGTTTACCGTCGTATTAACATAGGTCGCGCCTGCCTTAATACCTGCTATCGCATTTGCAATAGCCATACCGAAATCATTATGTGTGTGCATCTCAATATCTATCCCTATTATATCTATTATCGTCTTCACCCTTATGAAAGTCTCGAAAGGATCAAGAAGACCAAGAGTATCGCAATATCTCAATCTGTCTGCACCGGCGTCCCTAGCAGTCCTTGCAAAGGACAGAAGAAACTCCATATCCGAGCGCGAAGAATCCTCTGCATTAACCGAGACATAAAGATTATATCCTTTTGCATAATCAACACATTCCCGGACGCTTTCCAGCACCCACTCCCTGCTTTTCTTGAGTTTTTGTTCGATATGTATATCGGAAGAAGATATGGAAATAGCTACCGCATCAACACCGCACTCAACTGAAGCATCTATATCTGACTTAACAGCCCTGTTCCAGCCAAGTATGCTGCAGCCAAGACCGAGCGAAGCAATTTTTTTAATTGCTTCCTTCTCTTCTCCCCCCATCGTAGGTATACCAGCTTCTATCTGATGAACCCCTATCTTATCGAGCATTTTTGCTATCTGTATTTTTTCTTCATTGGCAAATACAACTCCCGCAGTCTGCTCCCCATCTCTTAAAGTAGTGTCGTCTATCTTTATGTCTTTTGGATTGATTTTTGTACCCGCCTTCTGAGAAAATTCAGTGAATAAGTCTATTCCTTTCATAACTGTCACCTCTTGACACCAATAAATATTTAAAAAGTTTAAAAAATTTATGAAAAACCATAAATTTTTATAATTTTCGTTACAATTATAACATTTTTTTAAAAAACATTATAATTTTTGCAAAAAATTTTGATAATTTATAAAAATACCTTATTTTTTATATTTTTTTCCTTATTTTACTTAAAAAAAGCAGTAATTTAAGAACTCTCACTACTCTTTTTGAATCTTAAAAATAAAAGCATAACGGATGCAACCATAGAAATTGCAGCTCCTGTCAGGAACGCCGCCCTGAAATTATATGCATTCCAAATAAACCCAAATACCACGGAAGCAGGAAGAGCTGCAATACCTATAGACAGATTATAAAATCCATAGGCGGTACCAAAACTTTTTTCAGGCACGATATCAGCTATAAGGGCTCTTTCGGCCCCTTCTGTCAGCCCGAAATATAATCCATAAACTACAAATAAAATATAAATAAGATAATCTTTATTTACATATGCAAAACCAAGATATGTAAGGAAATAAACAAACCAGCCCGATAAAATCATTATTTTTCTCCCTATTTTATCGGACATATAACCTCCCAGAGTGCCAAAAATGGCTTTGGATATATGCAAAATAGCCCATAAAAGGGGGATAACTGTTATCTCTATACCGAATTCCGACGCTCTTAGAAGTAAAAAAGCATCAGTTGAATTCCCAAGGGTAAAAATTATAATAATTACAATAAATAGAGTAAACCTTTTACCAAGTTTCTTAAAATCAGAAAATTTTATCATTCCTGTTTTAGCATTTTCTTTTATAACAGGACTACCTTCCCCTATTTTACTCTTGATTTCAGCTGCATTCCTTTTGCTTTTTATCCCGAATATAACAAGCAGCACAGCAATAGCACCAGGCACTAGAGAAAGTAAAAAAACATTCCTGATGTCCACCGTAAAAAAATAAATAAGGATACTCGCAATAACCGAACCGAGCACTGCCCCGCTGTGGTCCATAGCACGCTGGAACCCGAAAGCAAAACCTCTTCTACCTGCAGGCGAGTACCCCGCTATCATAGCATCCCTCGGAGATGTCCTTATGCCCTTACCTACCCTGTCAGAGAATCTCAAGAAAAGCAGCATGCCCCATGAGTTTATAAACCCGATAAGTGGTCTTAAAAGATTCGATAAGGCGTATCCTCCTACCACGAAGGGTTTTCTCTTATTAATTTTATCAGAAAAGTATCCTGCAAATAGCTTTAGAATGCTACTCGTACTTTCAGCAATTCCTTCAAGTACGCCAAGAAATGCAGAGCCTAACCCAAGGACCGATTTAATAAACGAGGGAATCAGGGGATATATCATTTCCGATGATATGTCGTTGAAGAGACTTACCGCTCCAAGGATATATACATTTTTAAACTGGCCATTACTTCTTTTATTTTTCTTTTTAGCACTGATCAAATTCTTTATTGCTTTTAAATTATTTTAACTGTTAATACAATATCCTTCTTTTTAGTAACTAATCCGGCCGGGAGAAACACCCACCTATTTCAAAATTAATAAAAAAATTACCTTTCAATGCCTTTAACCGGATTTAACTATCCAGAAATATTTTTTTTCAAAATAATAAGTTAGCTGCTTCTCTTAAATTCATAAATCAGTAAGATTAAAGAGATTAAAAAAACAACCAGAAGAGCTCCTCCAAGAATATAGATATTCTGTTCTGCCAGAAAGCCGATTACTTTATTTGATACCTTGGCCCATTCAAAGAGGTTCAAAAACTTGTTTACCGCAACCAGAATAGAAAGCGCAATTACTTTTAACAGTACTATAACAACTACGACACGATTGAACTTATTCATAATTTACCTACCTTTTGTTTAAATTTAAATGATTTTATATGCTGTTTTAATTTTCCGTATCTAATATAATATATATATTATAATTTAAATTTAAACAATTATCATTTATACATATTATTCACACAATTACAATTTTTTTAAAGTAATATATATAAACTTACAATAAATAAGACAGTAGATATGAAAAGTTTTATTAACACAACCAGATTAATAGTCGTATTCTTATTCATTTTCATGTTACTCTTTGATTCCTATGGATGTAAAACAAACTACCCTTCCGAAACAACACCGGCAGATTCATCAGAAACATCCGGAGAATCACATACGGATATAACAGATGCCGAAAAGGAAAACGAAGAAGAAAATCTTGAAGATGAAGACGCCGTAGAAGAAATTACTGAGGACGAAATAGAAAACGAAATTTTCGCTACATTAAATAATTTCTTACAATCGGTAAAAGAAAATAAAGAATATGGCTTTTTTGATAGCTACACCAGAGAAATGGTTGGTAGCGAAGAAGAATATCTGAATGGTTTAAAATCAGATTTATACTATATCATAAAAGAATCGCATTCAGCCTGGAAGAAACTTGAATTTAAAGACCTCCTGCTTGTTGATGACAGGGCAATAATAACTGTTACAGGCGACAGGAGTGCTGAAGGAACGGAATACATTGATGAAGAGGTAAAATTTAAATTCATAAAAGAAGATGGAACCTGGAAGATTGATGCCTATTATCCACTGGATATATTCGTAACACCCCTGAGTCCTGAACCAGAGAGCGCTCTAAGTTCTTCCGAAATAGACATACTCGAGATTTCTATAAAAATAAAGTCTTTTTTCGCAATCAATTCTATAAATTTAGAACTTAACGATTTTGAAAAAAGCCTGGCGCCCGGAGAAGAAAATCCTTACGAACCCGAAATAAGTACTGACGTACCAAAAAACTATCTATCAGATGGCTTAAATGAAATACATATTTCTATCAATACCGTAGCCCAGACCACTGAAGACTTTAGCTGGAAATTTACCCTGGAGTAAACGCTACAATCCGCCCCTATTTTTTTCATAGCTTTTTATCATATAAAATATATAATTGTTATCTAATTGTCCGCGCGTGTAAAAACAGTTAAGACAATAAGCGCGGATATATATTTGTTTAAAGTTTTAATGAATATAAAATACCGGAATAATAAAATGTTTTTTGTAAAAAATTATAAACGTAAAAAAAGCCGTTTCCGTAGCGTAATCGACCCGGAAACAAATGTCGATGGTACGATTTATTCTCCAGGATCAATTAAAATTGAAGGTGGAGCAACAGGAGAAATCATATCCAGGAAAGAAGTCGTAATCGGTCAGAATGGAAAAGTAAGAGCAAACATAAAAGCAAAAAATATAATAATAGATGGCAATTTCGTCGGTAACATTATTCTGCTCGGGGAAGCCAGAATAACTTCTACAGGGAAACTATTCGGCAATTTGATTCAAAGATATACCTCCCTGAGTATAGAGCCAGGAGGACTTTTTAGGGGTAAAAACATTCTCACAGATAATAAAGAAATATTTAACATAAATGATAAAAAAATAGTTTCCAATATCAAAATTAAACCAAGAAAAATATTTGAATATTAGATACCCATTGATAGAAACCGCTAACTTTCAGAAATCCCGGTATATAAAATAATAAGTATGCTTCAGTATATCTTGCTATTCCAGAACCTATAATTTCATATTATCTTCTATGTCACCAAGCTGAAATTCTCCCGTATCATTCTCCCTGGGTATCTCTACTTCTTCAACGGCTTCTTCTTTTGATTTTACCTTCTTCTTATCCTTTCCTGCTTCCTGCGTTATTCTTGTAACCTTACCGCTAAAAATACCTCCTTCTTTTATAACCAGCGAATCTGTTTTTATATTGCCATCAACCACACCTGTTTCCGTAATTTCAACTTTACCCGTACCTTTTAGATTCCCCTCGAATTTACCGATAATCCTGGCATCGATAGTTGTAACATCTGCGCTTACGGATCCTTCTTTCTGGATCACTATCTGACCGTCTACTTTCAGCTCTCCTATTACCTCGCAACCAACCTCTATTGATTGAGAAATATCAAACTTGCCTTCTACCCTTGCTTTATTACCTACGATAGTCAGTAATGTTCTTGGCTCTTCACCTTCCGTAATTCCTTTCTCGCCTGCATCCCTGCCTGAAAAAACCATGCTCCCTCCTTATTTTCTATAAAATATTTTATTAGCTAAAGCCGTTTATTGCTTTTTCAACCTTCGAAAATAAATTTATAATATCCCTTGACGCCTCAGTATTCGGAAATGATATAAAAACAGGTTCTTTGTTAAGAGAAATTGACTTTTGATAATCCACAAGATATCTTATTCTTTGATCAAATATAGTCAATTTTTTCCCATAACTATTGTAAAGCTCTTCTATCATTTGCTCCGGGAGTTTACTTCTCTTTTCAAACGCATTGATTATGATACCGGCAATTCTTACATTAACTTTATATTTTTTCTCAAGATTCTCGACTATTTTCCTTAAATAGTCTATATCCAGTATGGAGAACATCTCGGGCTTTATAACCGCAATAATATTCTGCGCATAAATAATCGATGTAACAGAAAGAAGCGAAAAATTAGGCTGGGAATCTATCACCACGTAATCATAATTATTTTTACTAATATTTGTGTCCAGTATCTTTCTTATCAGCATATTCCTGTAAAATGCCCTGTAAACTTTTTGCTCACTTAAAGACCTCTGTAATAAATAATCCGTAAGGAATTCCTCTACAAGCGAAATATTGTTAGAAGAAGGTAGCAAATCGATATTGCTGTTAATTTTTGTAGTATAATCCTTAAGATTTATATTCTTGCCCTTCAGATAGTCAATCATGAGATTGTCCATATTCTTTTTATCTTCAGCCATTTCAGCAACCTGTATGCCAAACGCCTGGGCAAGATTAGTCTGAGGGTCAAAATCCATGAAAAGCACTCTTTTATTTTTTTTGCTGGCAAGATACCAGCCAAAATTATAGCAGATAGTTGTTTTTCCTGTTCCACCCTTGGTATTAAAAAAAACAATCTTTTCCATTTAAGCCACTCTAATTTATTATAAAACGAGATATAAATTACTTATGTATGAGAAACTGTTAGAAAAATCTGCCATATCTTTTAATCGATTAAAAGCACCAGATGCAACAATTTTTTATATTTATTACATTATAGTAATGTTTCAGTTTAAATAAAAGAATTAATATGCATTTATCAAAATAACGCTATAGAATACAGAACTAATTATAAAAAATTCCTGATTCACACCTTTTTATTAAAAAACTAGCCCTTTAAAACTCCAAGAGGCCTCAATCTTGCCACTTTTTTTGATATCCCCGCGTTATGCGCTATATCGACCACCTCATTTACATCCTTGTATGCCTGGGGAGCCTCCTCTGCCAGTCCCTGCATGCTACCCGCCATAACTATAATTCCCTTCTTTTCAAAAAGCTCTTTCTTCAGCACGCTCCCCTGAACGACTTTCTTCGCCTTTGTCCTGCTCATAAGCCTTCCTGCTCCATGGCACGTGGAACCAAAACTCTCAGTCATTGCTTTTTGTGTGCCAGCAAGTATGTACGAATAGCGCCCCATATCGCCTGGAATTATTACCGGCTGTCCAATATCTTTATACTTTTCCGGAATATCCCTGTGTCCCGGGGGGAATGCCCTTGTAGCTCCTTTTCTGTGCACGCAGACTTTTTTTACAGCACCATCGATATTATGCTCTTCAATCTTCGCTATATTATGAGACACATCATATATAAGATTTAAGCCCAATTTTTCCTGGGATTTGCCAAAAGACTTTTCCAGGACTTCCCTTGCCCAGCTGGCAAGACACTGCCTGTTTACCATGGCGTAATTAACGGCACATATCATTGCCCTGTAGTATCTCTTACCTTCTTCAGAATTTAAAGGAGCACATGCCAGTTGCCTGTCCTTGAGGTCTATCCCGTAGTTTGCGCTTGCCTGCTGCATCACTCTTAAATAATCGCTTGCTACCTGGTGCCCGAAACCCCTTGAGCCAGAATGTATCATAATGGTTACACCACCTTCTTCAAGATCCATGCAATCCGCAGCTTTCTTATCATAAATTTCATCTACCGCCTGGATCTCAAGGAAATGGTTACCTGACCCGAGAGTCCCTACCTGTTCAAGGCCTCTTTTCATTGCTGATGAGCTTATAAAATCGGTATTGCCGCCTTCCATGAACCCGCCTTCTTCTATAAATAAGCTGTCCTCTGCCCAGCCGTAACCATTCTTAATTGCCCAATTAACACCTTTTTTTAACAATTCGGTTAGCTGGCTTTCTGAAAGTCTTATCTTTCCTCCTCCACCAACCCCCTTGGGTACGCTATATGATAAAATCCTCATAATTTCTTCAAGCTTGCCCTTTATATCCTCGTAACTTAAATTACTCCGCAATATCCTTACGCCGCAGGATATATCAAAGCCTACGCCTCCAGGCGAAATAACTCCATCCTCCTGCCCGAAAGCAGCTACTCCCCCTATAGGGAACCCGTAGCCATAATGTATGTCAGGCATAGCGAAAGAAGCTTTTATAATACCCGGAAGCGTGGCAACATTTATCACCTGGTCCAGAGTTCTCTCTTTTACCGCGTTATCCAGAAAATTTTTATCTGCAAAAACTATTCCCGGGACCCTCATACCATATTTTTCATCTTTTTCTATTTCCCACTTATAGTCACTTATTTTTTTAATGTTATAACCGCTCATCTGAAACTCCCCCTCCGCTAAACATCGAAAATAACCCTTCCCTTCCAGTTCCCGCTTTCTTTGTCTTTACTTACTTCGAGTTTATGATAAGTTGCCGCTTTAACGCCAGCCCTTAATTTATGCCTTTGCAGGTCCATATGCTCGCCATATATTTCTGCCTTCAGCATCATGCTTCCGTCTTTTTCCTTAATTTCTGCTATCCTGAAATCTGAAAATAACATATTGTTAACTTCATAAAGGTAAACCAGCCTATCAAGCCATGATATAACAAGGTCTTCATAATCGGCATTTTTCACACTGACTGTAACAGTCTTTTTTACTACCGGCTTGATAGTTTTCAAATCACACATAATAGAAAACATTCCAGCTGCTGCATTCTCAAAAAGCTGCTCCAGTCTGCTACCATAAAAATCAATCCCGATATCAGAAAGATGCTCTATGTAACTGTATTTTTTTATGTTTATTTTATTTTTCATGCCCACCCTTATAAATTTTTACAGGCGTTCAAGTTTACCAAATATTATTTAGACCAGTTTTCGCATACAGGTTAGCCGGAATATCTTTTACCGCAGATACAAAACACGGAACCTCTGCTTAAGGGAAAATATTCTCATTAAAAATCAAAATGAAATTCAGGCAAAATAATTAATTGAAAACCTCTTGCCGCAAATCATTTACACCTGTAGAGTCCTATAAGCTCCGCCTTTTCGATAATCTTGCCCCTCATTTCCCTTTCTATATCTGCTGCCCTTTCGGAACTATCGATATCAAGTTCAGAGTTTAAGGCGTAAAGCTTAAAAAAATACCGGTGCGTCCCAGAAGGAGGACATGGCCCACCGTATCCCGAGCGACCAGAGTCGGTTAGTCCCTCTATCGAATCATCGGGGCAGCTATTTTTGGGGATTTCAGTGATACCAGGGTTTATATTCCATACCGTCCAGTGAACCCAAGTGCCTGCAGGCGCATCGGGGTCGTCAACAATTAATACCAGACTCTTAGCATTTTTAGGGACATCTATTATAGACAGAGGGGGACTCATATCTCTGCCATCGCAGGTGTATTCCGCCGGTATTAAACCATTATTCTCAAAAGCAGGGCTTTCAATTTTCATAAGAACACCTCCCGCACTTTTTAAACTTTTTTTACCCTTACATTTGAATATTATCACTTTTCATAAGCGATTTGTAGGTTACAGGAAGCATAACAAATAAAGAAATAAATAGTATAAATATTTATCTAAATCATTCCTACTGCAGGTGAATACAAAACATTTTTTTAAAACCCTTTTAATTAAAATTCATAATAGGTATAGATTATGATAGAATGAATTTTGTTATTATCACTCTAAATAAAAAAAACGGGAAGCGCGGACACAGTTAATGGATAAAGAAATATTAGATAAGCTAAATAAAAAATCAAAAGAGATTAATTCACTTAAGACCTTAAGCAACAGGGATTTTAAATTCAAGACCTGGCACGCAAGTACCATAAATCTTTTGAAAATGCTTCCCAGGGATTTTATAAATGAAATAAACAATTTTAAGAAGCTATCCTTTTCAGATACCGGTTACCACCGTGGAGGAGGCCCATTCAATCCGCTTGATAACACCAGGTATCTGGAAGACCTTGATAGCGCCAGCAAAATACTTAAAAAAATTATACCTGTAAAAAAAGAAAGTAAAGAAAAGAAATCCTCTGGAGCTAAAAAAGATACCACCCCAAAAAAAGAAGTAAAAAAAACTAAAAAAGAAACCGTAACTAAAAAATAAAAGGTACTAATTCTCTATCCTTGGATTTACCCATACTGCCCAGTCCTGGCCTGAAGAAGCTCCTGCTTTGACACCAATAATTATCTCTCCAGATTGGCCTACAAACGGGCTCAAGTCAAGATTCAAGCTATTTAAAGCTCCGTCATAATTAGCGGGGTACCCACTGACACTTGTAATATAATGAACTACATATGAAGTGTCTCTAAATACAACAATAAAACCAGCACCATCGGTTCCTGTTGCGCCACCTATAAAGCCTATTTCTGCTTTAAATCTCGCTCCTTCCGGTATTTCTAATATATCTCCGTATTCCCCACCTATGAAACCGTAGCTTACCCACCTGGGATGAGTTTCAAGAACCTTAGTGTATGTGTTGTTGTCCTCTAATTTTATATTAGTCCTATAACATGCAAATCCACGGGGGTCCTCTAATCCCACATCCCACAGATGATCGTCTCCTACAGCATTATACCAATTTGCACCCGGTGCTTCTTCTAACATGTCATAAAGAAAATGCACATATATATTTTCAGACTTGCTGGCTTCCCCGCCCTTTCCATCAGATACCGTAACTGTAACCTTATAGTCTCCACATGTTGAAGGAGTGGTCCAGTTAATATTCTGCGCATGTAAATCATCTATCGTGCCACCAGTGACAGTCCAGTTATATGTTAGAGTATCTCCATCCGGGTCAGAAGCGCTAACACTTAATCCATATTTCCTATTTATATATTTAGTACCCATTACGGTTATCTCTGATATTTCAGGCAGATTGTTTGGTATCGGGCATCCCCAGCTTAAGGCAATAGAATCCTCCGCAGTTCCTTCCGAATTGGTAGCAGTAGCAGTAAGAGTATATGTTTCGGAGGGGTCACTTAAGTTGACCTGCGCTTTCTTACTTCCCCATGCACCGCCGCTATCATCCTTGCTCCACTCAATTGTAGGAGCGGGAGTTCCCGTAACATTCGCCTGGACTCTGTAGTAGCATAAACCATCGGCAGGCGTTGGTCCTTCATATATTTCCAGAGTTATGGTAGGGGCTTCCTTTTCTATTTCTTCTCCTTCTTCTTCACCGGCCTCTTCTGCGTTTCCTTCTTCTCCAGATTCCTCTTCAGCTTCTTTTCCCTCTTCTTCTCCCTCTCCGGCTTCTTCTGCTCCCTCTTCTTCTGTTCTCCCCTCCTCTGATTCTTCCTTATCTCCAGAGTCTTCTTCCACCCCTTCTTTTTCTTCTGAAGTTTCCATCCTGCACTGGTTGGATATTATTGAGGTTCCAAAAACAAACACTACTGCCAGGGCAGCAACAAGCACTACAGAAATTATGGTTATCGTTATATAAAGTTTTCTTTTATTCATTGCATAACTCTATAAAATAAATATTTTTAATATACATAAGAAACGCCAGCTGATATATATAATATTAAATATTCTTTTGTTTTTTATATAACTATTAAAAAATAATTACAACTTTATAAAAATTATATAAAAAAATTACTATAAGCTATGTAGAAACCTGAGGGGTTTCTTAAAAGTATTCCGTCCTGGATATTAATTTATATCAAAAATTTTAATTTAGAAGCTAAATGTTATATATGTTTTTTTTATTACCAACTTTAATAACGAGAATAATAAGGTTGTTTTTACCAATGTCCATTATAACCCTGTAACCGGTGATTCTTAATTTGTAACCTGGATCGCCAACTAACTTGGTGATAAAAGCTTCGGGTCTTATTCTTATTCTCTCAAGCGAAGAAATAATTCTTTCCTGAATATTTCTTTCCAGTTTCATAAGTTGTTTTTTGGCTTTTAAGGAGAATATTATTTCATACAATAAAATCACCGGATATCTATTTTATATCTAGCTTTCTTTTTAATTTTCACCATTTATAATTAATATTATACCAGGCGCTATAGCTTACTATAGCATTCTATAATCTAATTATTCATGTTGTTATTAATTGACAGAATTGCAATGTATATTTCATTTATATAGAAATATCTGGTATTCATTGAAAAGCTAAAAATAAATTAGCTCGGATTTTTATCATTTGGCTGGCCCGGGTAGTGAAATTTCGAACCGGATTATAAAGGAATTAATAAATTTGAAAGACCTGTTTAGTAATTAAATAATATTATATTTTACTGGCTACCCGCCAAACACAATGTTAGAGTAAGGTGTATAAGCTTAAATAAAAAATATTTTTATACCTGAATTAGGCTTATAGAATATGGGCTATACTATCTTTATCTTAGTTCCTATTTCCAGAAGAAAGTTTACTTCTGCCAGTTGTGCCAAAGGTCATCGTTAATTCCATTACCGACACCTTTAATAAAAACCTCCAGCCTCTCATCCTTATTTTTTCCAACAGCATAACTATTGGAAATACCAAGAACAGGTGGTTTGCCCATATTATGCCAGCTGCTCCAGGGACCTTTTTTTGATTCCGTTTGATACCTATACCAAATAGAAGATTCGAAGCTAATAGCGAATACCACAAGACAACCGTTACTATCACGTTCTGCAATAGGTTCATGCATTAATGGTACATTTCCTGGTTTCCCAAGACTATCCCAGTTTATCCAGGGGCCTCTACCAGGTTTTGGTTGATATCTATGCCATAATGAACCTTTGCTGTAGTCTTTACCATTAAAATAATCTACAGCAAATACTTCCAAACGTCCATCACTATTCTGCCCCACCGCTACCGGTATTAAGTTAAGAGAGGTATTTGTGGGATTACCCATTTTACCCCAGCCAATCCATGGTCCTATACTGGGCTTGGATTGATACATATGCCATAAACTGCCCTTTGTAATAAAAATTTCCAAACGGCCGTCACTATTTTGGCTTACTACAGCAGGCAGGTTAGTTAATGAATTAACACCTTTTGGTTTACCCATACTTGCCCACTTACTCCAGGCCCCTTTATTGGGTTTTTGCTGCCAGATATGCCAGATACCTTCTATATTTGAGGGCCAAACGGCTCCTGTAGCAAAGACCTCCAGTCTGCCATCACTATTTCGACCTACACCAATTCTATTAATTTTTACACTTTTGGAAGGTGCTCCTAAGTTATTCCAGGCAGCCCAAGGTCCTTTACTGGGTTTTGATTGAGATATGTGCCAGAGTTCACCTCCCATGTAAGGAGAGGTACCTACAGTATAGCCAGTTGCAAAAACCGCCAGACATCCATCTTGATTATTGAATACAACAGGATTATCAAAGTGTGAAATGCTGCTTGGCTTACCCAGACTTGACCACTTAGCCCACGGTCCTTTGCTGGGTTTTAGCTGATATGTATGCCACAAGGCTCCATCTCCGCCGATGGCAAAAATTTCCAGTCTTCCATCACTATTATTACCAGCAGCAATTATATCGTCACTTAGGCCGCATTTAGGCCTACCCATACTTGCCCAACCACTCCAGATGTATTTACTCATAATAAACATCTCCTTTTTTAAATCTGAACTTTTTTATAAAAAGGATATTCCCAGTACTCATATTATAGTTATTATTACAGATTGAAATAATAATGAAAATATTTTTAGAATAAGTTACTAGATATGGCCCAGTATTGCTAAAGAAGTGGCTTTTTTGTTTTTTAGTAATTGACCCTAAAGCTAAGCATTGTCCAGATTATACATCTGAGTTAAAGTATAATGTGGCTGGGGAGGGAGGATTTGAACCATAAATTACTTATTAATAAATATATCAATATAAAATATCGATATATGTCTTAAGTTGGTGCCCGAGGCCGGAATCGAACCGGCACGAGGAAAAACCCCAACGGATTTTAAGTCCGTTGCGTCTACCAATTCCGCCACTCGGGCATACCGCAAATTTGCTGATTAATATTATCAAAAATCAACAAGGGTGTAAATAATACCATCCAGAATATCTCTCTCGCTTACATGAATATACCCGGCACCCATCATTCTAAGAACATCTATTACGATTGCGGTCCCTCCAATAATTACGTCCGCCCTTCCAGGGTCTATTCCCACAACCTTCTTTCTGTCCTCAAGGTTCAGTCCGCAAAGATAATCGTATATTTCCTCAATTTTTTTTAAGTCCAGTATATGCCCGTGTATCCTTTTACTATCGTATCTATCTAACCTTAAATCGATAGCTGCAATAGTGCTTATTGTCCCACCGACTCCCATAAAGTACCCGGCGCCCAAACCCTTTATTTCCCTGATGGTATCCATTAATACTCTGCTTATATAATTGCGCATCTCATTTAATTTCCCGCTACCAGGAATATCCGAATCCAAATACCTTTCGCTAATGTTCACACATCCTATATCGACACTCCTTATAAAATCAATCTTAAGGCTCTTTTCCCCCAGTATGAATTCGCTGCTCCCGCCACCGACATCCAGGACCATTATTTTCGCAGAATCAGCTGTAGCAGATCCGTGGCTGTCCATTTCTAAATCCCTCACTGCACCGTAAAAGCTCAGGTGGGCTTCTTCTTTTCCGCCTACAATATCGACCTTCATTCCCAGAATTTTCTCTGCAGAAGCTATAAAATCCCCACTATTTTCCGCATCCCTCAATGCACTTGTTCCTATAGCCCTGTACTTCCTTACATTATATTCCCTGATTAATTCTTTATATGTTCTGAGGGCATCAAGAGTTTTAGAAGCCGAATTCCCGGAAATAACGTTATTTTCCCTAAGGCCGGACCCCAGGCGGGTAATTATCATCTTTCTCTTAAGAATGGAAAAATTATTTTGGTAATAATCACTTATGAGTAACCTGGTGGAGTTGGTTCCTATATCAATAGCTGCTAGTTTCATTTATTATAATAGTATATAACTGTTTACTTAATCTGCTGCCTGTGCCCCGGCACATGCCTACTCATTTTCTATATCGTTATAATAGAAAATCCTCATATTCTCCCACAGGTCATAATCCTGATATTCACCATTATATGAATCACCGCTACTTTCAGAATCCCTTCCCTGCTCATCATCCTCTATGACTACAGACACGTTAGTTCCCTCGCCGGTTGTCATATTAAATTGCTTTCTTGCTTCAAGTTCTATGGCTTCCTCTCCATATAAACTTTTTTCCAGTGCCAGAAGCCCGATATTCTCATTCCTGTACCAGTTAAGTCTATCTTTTAGCTCTACCAGCTCTTCCCTTCTTTCGACAATCTCCTTTATCTGGTTTATCGATGTTAGAGCTACAACCGCTATAAAAACCAGGAATACCGCAATTGAAATATTTATTTTTACTTTTCTGGAAAACCTGCTAACTATTTTAACATTGTTACCCATATTATTTACTATTTTTTATTGCTTTAATCATTTCTGCCATATGCTCTATATTTACACTTCACCCTTAACCCTGCTTAATTAAACCAAGTATAGCATATGTTATAATAATACCAACCCTTATGAATTCTGGTTATATTTTATGAATTAAACCAGAAAAAATAAAGATGTTGTCTTTAAAGAGTAATTTTATTAAAATATCAAGCTATATATTTATATTATTCTGTAATTCAATTTTAAAATACAATGAAAGATATACCTTTATTCTCCTCCAGGACGCAAAACAAGATTGCGCAACAGGTACTTCTGGGATTCTTAACAGCCATAATACTCGGATCGCTTATCCTTTTAATTCCGCAGATGACACAAAAGGGAGAAATCAGATATATTGATGCTCTTTTTACTTCGACTTCGGCTATCTGCGTTACAGGGCTTATAGTGCAGGATACGCCGACATTCTTTACAGACCTGGGAAAAATTATAATCCTGATAATGATACAGATAGGCGGATTGGGCATTATGACTGTCGGTTCTATTTTCGGATTGATCCTGGGCAGGAAAATACATATCAAGGATAAATTTTATATCAATACCAGCTTTGGTTCAAAGCAGAACTTTAGCGCAGCCAAATTTTTTATGGTAATAGCTGGGACCACCTTTACGATAGAGTTTATTGGATTTTTAATAATGACTGCTATTTTCCATTTTAAGCACCTGTACACATTTAAAACATCTATGACTTTTAGCTTATTCCACACGATAAGCGCTTTTAATAATGCGGGTTTTTCCCTTTATTCCAACAGTCTTGAAAGTTTTAGCGGTGACATACCGCTTAACCTGATATTTATTATACTAATCATACTTGGAGGAATAGGCTTCCCCGTAATTTCAGAGATAATTACCTTCAGGAGAATAAGACGTTTGTCTCTCAGCACAAAGGTTGTTTTCATAGTAACCGGTTCCCTTATACTAACCGGGGCAATAATATTTTTTCTTCTTGAATTTGACAATGCTGAATCAATTTCGGGCATGCCATTATCTACAAGGATTGCCGCCAGTTTCTTCCAGTCAATAACAGCAAGAACAGCCGGTTTTAATACCGTAAATATAGGCAAACTTAATCCAGCTACCCTGTTCTTTCTTACTATCCTTATGTTTATTGGCGCTTCACCAGGCGGAACAGGTGGCGGTATTAAAACAACTACTTTTGCTACAGTAGCTGCAGCCGGCATGAGTTCTCTAAGGGGGAGAAATTACGTCCTTTTTTTCAAAAGGAGACTCCCCTCAAGTTTTATATACAGAGCTCTGACGCTTACCCTTGCAGCAATAGTATTAATTATAATCTCAACAATCGGGTTGCTTGCATTTGAAGAGTTTTCTTTAAAAGAAGCTTTCTTTGAAGTAGTATCGGCATTTGGTACGGTAGGGCTATCTACTGGCATAACACGTGCACTCTCAATACCAAGCAAGATAATATTGATACTGACTATGTTTATTGGTAGAATTGGTATCAGCACCCTGTCTGTGGCTATTGCCATAAGGAGTGTTATAGACAAAATGACATATCCTGAAGAAACAATAAGTATAGGATAACAAAATGAAGAAACAATTTTTAGTAATAGGATTGGGAAGATTCGGAGCAAGTGTTGCAAGTACACTTACCGAGTCAGGACACAGTGTCGTTGGCATTGACCAGTCTGAAGAAAGAATCCAGAGAGTTTCTGAACAGATAGCAGATGTAATAAAGTGCGACGCCACAGATTCAGATATACTGGAATCTATGGGCATCTCTGACTATGAAGCAGTTATCGTTTGCATAGGTGAAAAGTATATACAGAATTCAATACTTGTAACCCTTTTGCTTAAAGAAAAAGGAGCTAAAAAGATAATTGCAAAAGCAGGTACAAGAACACAGGGGCGAGTCCTCTCAAAGGTTGGAGCAGATATTATAGCTTACCCGGAAAAAGATATGGGAGAGAGAGTTGCCCAGAGTCTTGTAAGCTCAAATATTATTGACTTCTTAAGGGTCAGCCCCGATGTAAGCATAGTCGAAATACCAACACCGGATTTAATGGTAGGAAAGAATCTGGTAGAACTGAATTTAAGAAAAAAATATGGCGTGACCATAATTAGTTTGAAGAATAAGAAAAATGAAATAATAGCCCCTCCGGATATTAATTACAAATTCCAGAAAGATGATGTCCTTACATTAATCGGTGAGAATAAGCTTCTTAAAAAACTGAGATTTACGGAAGACTAAAAAAGTAAAAAACGATTATCCCGGCAGTATTTTTGATTCATTGCCTATTTAACTTCTCTGACACTTATAAGATTTGTGCTACCCGGCTTGTTTACCAGAACACCTGCTGTAATGACAACCCTATCTCCCGGCTTTATATATTTAAGCTTTTTGGGGGCATTAATAGATTCGTCAATCATTATATCAATATTCTTAGCTTTCATGGTCTTAACAGGAATTACACCCCAGCTAATCATAAGCTGCCTTACCACCCAGTCATTTGAGCTTGCCCCTATTATAATGCTGCGTGGTCTGTTCTTTGAGACTTGCCTTGCAGTATGGCCGGAGTCGGTAGAAGTAATAATTGCTTTCACATTAAGTATGGTGGCAATTTCAACAGATGCAAAACTTATCGCATCTGTAATGGTTTCATGGTAAATTCCTTTTTTCTTTCTCTCAATTGCACTATTTCGTGCCAGCATCTCATAATCCAGGGAAGCTTCAGTTTTCTTTATTATTTTGGCCATCATTCCAAGAGACTCCATGGGATACTTGCCTATGGCGGTTTCTCCGGAAAGCATAACGGCATCCGAGCCATCTATGATAGCATTTGCCACATCACTTACTTCAGCCCTTGTTGGGCGCGGATTTCTTATCATGGAATCAAGCATCTGCGTAGCTGTTATAACTGGCTTACCTGCCATATTGGCTTTAGTTATAAATTCCTTCTGTAGGTGCGGTATATCCTCGGCATTAATCTCGATACCAAGATCCCCCCTGGCTACCATAATAGCATCTGCCGATTCCAGAATATCATCAAAGTTGCGGACCGCTTCATGTTTTTCTATTTTAGCTATGACCATTACGTGGCCATTTTTTTTCTTTATCCTCTCCTTAATCTCTTCCACATCGCGGGAATCCCTTACAAAAGACTGGGCTATAAAATCAACATCAAGCTCCAGGCCCAGGTCTAAGAATTTAATATCTTTTTCAGTAACCGAGTCTATGCTTATCGTTACGCCTGGTAGATTTATACCTTTATATGACCCAAGCGGACCTCCGGTTACGACTTCGCAAACAGCGAATTTTTTAGCCTTATCAACCTTCACCACCCTGCACTCAATTAGGCCATCGTCAATAAAAATGGGTTTGTTTTCCTTAATGTCTTCTATAAACCTACCATAATTAACAGTTATTATAGTTTCATCATCGGGATAGCCCAAACTACTTATATTCTCAGTGGTAAAAATGACTTTTTGCTTCTTTAAAAGGTCAATTTTATACCCCAGCTTGCCGATCCTTATCTTCGGTCCCTGCAGGTCCAGCATTATAGCTGTAGTTTTACCATACTTTTTAGAAATCTTCCTTATCTTGCCAACAAGCTCGGTAACTTCATCCCGGTTGCTATGCGAAGTATTTATCCTGGCTATATCCATCCCGCCTTCTATCATCTTTTTTAGAATCAGCTCATCTTTCGTTGCAGGACCGATGGTGCAGATTATTTTAGTTTTTCGAATAGCATCTTTCATTACATTTTTTTACGAAAGTTTATTCTTTGCAATTTTCCAGAGTTTATCTTTTTCTTTCAGCGGTAGCTTCTTAAAATCCATGTTATTTTCTTCCGCATACTTTTCCATAAAATCAAACCTTTTTATGAACTTCTTACTTGACTCGCGCAGGCTTTCCTCGCAATCCACACCGGCATGCCTCGCAAAATTTACTATGGTAAAAAGGATATCCCCAATTTCTTCAGAAATATATCCTTCGCTTTTTTTACTTAACTCTTTTTTTAACTCTGCAAGTTCCTCTTCAATCTTATCAAACACACCAGCTCTATCATCCCAGTCAAAACTCAATCTTGAAGCCCTGTTCTGTATTTCATAAGCTAAATGTAAAGAAGGAAGCGATTTTGGAATACCGCTGAATATGGAATCGGACTTTTGGGCTTCTTTCTTTCTTTCCTTTTTTTTAATCTCTTCCCAGTTTTCCAATATCTCCCTGCTATCTTTTACTACAGCTTCCCCGAAAACATGAGGGTGCCTTCTTACAAGCTTACTTATAATTCCACGTAAAACTTCCTTTATATCGAATATATTACTTTCAGCTGCAATCTGGCTATGGAAGACAACCTGGAGAAGCAAATCGCCCAGCTCCTCCTTAAGGGCAGTAAAATCCTCATCCTCTATGCTCTCAACCGCCTCATATGTTTCTTCTATCAGATTTTTTTTGATGGTTTTATGATTTTGCTCCCTGTCCCACATGCAACCACCAGGAGACCTGAGTTTTATCATTACATTCAAAAGAATATTAAAAAGCTTGCTGCTATCATCTATCTTATCTATATTCCTGATATCTTCTTTATCTAATCGGAATTCCATTATTCCTCTTCCCCGCCAATATCGACAAGATTGCCCTTTATATCTCCCGTGTACCCTATATCGGCCTTATCCACCAGAGACAAGATAAATCCTTCCCATTCAGCCATTTTAGATGAACTTAAAAGAAATGCTCTTATCGATTCACTAACATCTTCGAATTCCTGTATATATTCCTCTTTACAGTCGTAGACCTTTATAATATGAAACCCGAATTCCGTTTCTACTATTCCGCTTACTTCACCTTTTTCAAGAGAAAACAGCGCTTCCTCAAATTCTTCAACCATCTGCCCCCTGGACACATAACCGAGATTCCCACCATTCTGGGCAGTGCCAGTATCATCGGAATACTGTTTTGCAAGTTCCTCAAAGTCCTCGCCCTCTTCTAATTTTAGCTCTATCATCTCTATTTTTTCCCTCGCTTCCGTTCTCCCTTCTTCGCTTTCACTTTCCACGGAGTCCGCGACCTTCCATGGGAAAATAGCCAGGATATGAGCGGCTTCGACACTTTCAGGAACTAAAAAATCAGTGTCTTTGTTATCCTGATAATACTTTTCTACATCATCATCTGATACTTCGACATCTGCTATAACTTCATCGTAAACTTTTTTGATCATTAAATTGCTTTTAACTTGATATTCAAGGAACTCCCTATCTATTCCTTTTTCTTTCAGACCTTCCTCAAATTCTTTCTCCGATCCAAAACTTTCAATCTCTTGCTGAATAAGTCCATCAACTTCTCCATCGGTTACGGCTATATTGTTTTCACTGGCATATTTTTCAATCAGCTTTATAACTATATATGAATCAATCGCATTAGCTTCCAGTTCTTTCAATTGCTCTTCGCTGGAATATGATTCCCCGTTTTCGTCCAGACTTTTTAAAAGATTGACATAACTATCGATCTCTTTCTGATTTATCTCGATCCCATCAACAGTAGCCACAGTTTTATTGCAGCCCACAAAAAGCAGAACCACTAAAAATAATATAAAAATAAATACAACGCTGCGCTTCAAGCTTGACCTTCCTTCTATAAATAATATTTAATAGTTATTACATAAAGCATATTATATCATTAAGATTATTCAAGACTAAATCAAAATTAATATTTTTATCAATTTTTTTCATTATCACTGTTTTATTGGCAGGTTCATATAATAAATTACTGTTTTTAACACTCATTTCCCTTGCCCTGCCTGTGTCCATATTTATTCTCTTTAAATAAATACCCTTATTTTCATGAAATGTAATCTTTTCTATCCCTGATTTCTTCATCAGATACTTTATTTTTGAAATATTTAAAAGATTATCAACAACCGGTGGCATATCCTTATGCCTATCAACCAGCTCCTTTTTGATTTTATCTATCTCATCAAGGCCATCTGCATTCCCCAGGATCCTGTAAATATTCATCCTTTCATTTTCATTTCCAATATAGCTACCCGGTATATATGCACTAACCGGAAGCTCAATCTGTACATCTATGTCCTCCTCTACTTCCCTGCCTTTTAGCTTGTCCACCTCTTCCCTTATTATCTGGCAGAACATATCGAACCCTACACTGTTTATATGGCCATGCTGCCTCGCCCCAAGTATTTCGCCTGCACCCCTTATCTCAAGGTCCCTCATCGCAATATTATATCCAGAGCCAAGTTCGGTATACTCGGACATAGTTTTAAGTCTCTGGAATGCCTGTAAATTCATGCTCCTTCTCCCAGGATAGAAAAAATACGCATACGCTATCTCGGATGACCTGCCCACTCTACCTCTTAACTGGTACAGCTGCGAAAGACCAAAAAGATGGGAGTTTTCAACAATAAGCGTATTTACATTCTCGATATCCATTCCAGACTCTATTATAGATGTAGTAAGCAATATGTCATATTTTTTATCTATAAAATCCCTCATCAACCTCTCTATCCTGCTGCCTTCCATCTGTCCATGAGTCAGCGCGATTTTGGCCCGTGGGAGAATCTGCTTAAGCTGGGTTCTTTTATTTTCTATACCGGATATCCTGTTATATACATAATATACCTGTCCTCCCCTGGCAAGTTCCCTCTCAAGAGCTATTTTTATAACCCTGTAGTCAATTTCCCCTACAAAAGTATTCACCGGGCTCCTTCCTTCAGGATATGTTTCTATAAGGACCATATCCCTTATTCCGGTTAGCGACATATATAAAGTTCTCGGAATGGGAGTTGCGCTTAAAGTCAGTACATCTACTTCTTTTTTCAATAGTTTTATCTTTTCCTTGCTGTTAACCCCGAACCTCTGCTCCTCATCTATTATTATCAGGCCAAGGTCTGCCGGCTTTAAATCCTCCTGCAAAATACGGTGTGTCCCGATTATCATATCTATTTTACCTTCGCTGAAATCTTTTATTATCTTTTTTTGTTCCCTTTTTGTTCTGAACCTGCTTAAGACTTCCAGGATGACTGGATAATTTTTATATCTCTGGCTGAAATTGTAATAATGCTGGTCAGCAAGTATCGTAGTCGGGACAAGCAACAGCACCTGCTTGCCATTCTCTATAGCTTTAAAAGCTGCTCTTATAGCCACTTCCGTCTTGCCAAATCCCACATCCCCGACTATCAGGATATCCATTGGCTCCGGTCTTCCCATAGCATCTTTAACATGATTAATCGCCTTAACCTGGTCAGGAGTTTCCCTGAAAGGGAACGAATTTTCTATTTCCCTCTGCCAGGGGCTATCTTCAGGAAACGCATACCCGCTGGCGGATTTTCTCTCCGCATATAAATTAGCGAGATCAATGGCAAGTTTTTGGACAGACTTCCTTACCCTCTTTTTAATACCTTCCCATTGCCTTGAAGTAAGCGAGGTTATTGCAGGCTCTACCGAACCGATATATCTGCTAACGCGGTCTGCCTGCCACGTGGGGACATACAATTTATCATTTCCTGCATACTCTATCAGAAAATATTCCCTCTTGAATCCCCCTATCTGCTTTGAGACAATATCAATATACTTTCCGATCCCATGCGTCTTATGAACTACATATTCTCCCTGTTTAAAATATTCATGTTCTTTGCTGCCGAGAGTTCCTTTGCCCCGGGCCTGTTGCATTTGCTCATAAATATCAAGCTCCCCATATAATGATATTTCTCTGGAGCGGAAACCTCTACACAGGCAATTTTCAGATATATTTACAACTCCCGGCTCAAGTAAATCATGTCTAGGGACCTTTCCGATTTTAAAATGATTGTAGGAAACAGCATTATTCAAAAGAAGTTCCTCTATTTTTTTAACTCTCTCCTCTGAACTTACAGATATTATAACTTTTCTTTTACTCTTCAGGTCACTTTTAATATTGCCCACAAACTCCATAGAGCTTCCATAATTCTTTTTCTGCCTTTGCACCCACCCTATGCTAAACTTATCCCTACCAGAATCATTTCTTCCCCCGGATATTAAATTCAACTTCTTTGAAAAAACTCCTTTATCAAGAAAGTCTTCATTTGTAAGATAAAAATCTTCGAGGACTTTTTTTTCATTTACAAGGATGTCTTTATCCCTTTCAAAAATTTTTTTAAGAATATCCAGATCACTTTTTATTTTTAAGTAAATTTCTTCCGGGTCGCATAATATAACAGAAAAATTCGGGAATTCTTGTCTCAATAAATCTACAAGCGACAAATTTCTTCCGGAAGGTTTTCGACCGCCACTACCCTCTATTTCCCAGAGGTTTGAAAACGGGAATATAGATTTACTTTTTAAATCCTTTAAAGGTTCCTGATTTGCAACATCATAAAAAAACATTTTTTCAACTTCATCACCGATGAAGTCAACCCTAACGGAATAGTCACAGGTCACATCAAATATGTCTACAATTCCACCTCTTACGCTGTACTCCCCACGGTCATAAACCTTATCCACTCTTTCGTAACCTATAGATTCAAGCTCAGATATTAATTTATCCCTTCCGTACTCAAAACCTGTGGATATCTTTATGCTTTTTTTTATTTCACTAATTTTTGAAGGAGATATTTTGTTCATAAGGGAATTGCTTGTAGCTATTATTAGAAATTTTTTATCCTGCCCATCTTCAATCAAACTCCTTACAACCTTCAGTCTCTGCGTAAGATTCCCCGGCGGCGTAACCTTGTTTTTGTAAAAAATACCATTTCCCATACCTGGAAATCTAAAAACCTCTACTCCGTGAATAATGCAACCTATCTCACGCTCCAATTCGGCGGCACCATCCATCGTCGGTGTGATTACCAGAAGAGGCTGTTTAAAAAAAATGTAGAAAGCGCTTATTATAAAAGGCCATATATTCTCATCCGCGATTAGCGTCGGAAAGCCAGCAGCCACATCCCCACTCCTGGCTCTGCTTATCTTCTCGTATTTCTCCAAAAATTCCAGCCACTGCTTATTCTGTGAAAAAAATTCTAAAAACATTTTCGCGCCCTATGTCCAAATCTTAAATTCACTTATACTAA
Source organism: uncultured Actinomycetota bacterium (assembly GCA_964455605.1). GTDB lineage: Bacteria > Actinomycetota > Humimicrobiia > Humimicrobiales > Humimicrobiaceae > JAQVEM01. The sequence continues at coordinate 25,535 of CAYVWW010000001.1, forward strand.
TGATTATATAAAAAATAAATAAAATTTATTATTCCATACATGGTTGAATATCTTAAAATTCAGGACAATTCTTTTATTAAAAGGTATTATCCTCATTGATTTCCTGCTGAAAAACCTGGGTGGTGGATCTTTAAAAACCCCTGCTTTCGAGGGCTTTTATAAAAAACGGATATGTGACCTGAATCAGTTATATTTATTCATAGCGCAATCGATGCCTCTTATAATATAATCACCAATAAAATCAACCGACTTCTCTATAAATAGCCCGACTTCTTCTTTCTCTTTTTTGCTAAACTCTTCAAGGACATAATCGGAAGCATCTTTCCTTCCGGTAGGCCTGCTTACTCCAAAACGCAACCTGTCAAAATTATGGTGCCCCAGGCTTTCTGCTATTGATTCCAGACCTTTGTGGCCCGCAGTGCCTCCACCTTTCTTAAATGCAATTTTACCGAAGCTTATGTCAATATCATCATGTAATACCAGCAATGATTTTATCTGGTCTCCATAATAATTATGAAACAAAACAACTGCCTGGCCGCTGTTATTCATAAATGTTTGTGGTTTAATGATTATTATTTTGTGTTCTTCGTAGGATAATTCTACAACCATGGACATAAACTTCTGGTAACAACTTTTTCTCTCAATGCTATCAGCAAACCTGTCAGCTATCCTGAAACCAATATTATGTCTGGTCCATTCATAACTTTTACCGGGATTACCAAGTCCAACAATTAAAATCATAATAATTATTTTTCGCTGGAGCTTTTTTCTTCTGAATGCCCTTTGCCTTCCTCGGGTTCCTTTTCTTCTTTGCCCTTGCCAATTACTTCCGGTTCCATGGCTTCTTCAGCTTCTTCTTCTTCTTCTTCTTTTTCTTCTTCTTTCAGCTGTGTCGGGTGTATTATCGAAACAACAACTTCTTCAGGGTCATTTAAAACTTTTATCTTATCCGAAACATTAACATCAGAAACTCTTACTATCGAGCCCATATCCAGCTCTGCTATATCATACTCAATATAATCGGGAATATCTGTCGGCAGACACGAAATATGAAGTTCCCTTAAACCGTGCTGCAAAACGCCGCCCTTTTCCTTGATACCTATCGCTATGTCTTCATTCATTATATGGATAGGAACGGAAGTCTCAATATCTTCTTCCATCTTAATTCTTAAAAAATCAATATGCAACAATTCTCCTGTAATCGCATCTTTCTGGAATTCCTTAACTAAAACTGTTTCTTTGCTGCTTTTGCTCTCACCATCTATCTTTAAATTAAAAATAGCGCTATATATGTTCTTACCTTTTACAACATCACGGAATTCTTTTTCTTTAATTTTTATACTTATGGGGTCTTTTTTTAAGCCATATACAATTGCAGGTACATAATTACCAGCTCTCAACTTCTTTGAAACCTTGTTTTTAATTTCTTTTTCTTCTCTCTTCTTGACTCCAATAGCTATATTTCCCATTTATTACTACACCTTACCTTCTAATTTACAATCTAAACCAAATTTTCGCCCTTAAACAATTCACTTACAGAATTGCAATGATAAACTTTTTTTATCGTTTTTGCAAGAAGGGGTGCAATCGAAAGAACCTTTATTTTTTCATTCTCATTTTTTATTGGAATGGTATTGGCTACAACTATTTCATCCACTTTTGAATCTTTCAACTGCTCCATAAAGTTACCCGAAAAAATAGCGTGGGTCGCGCCAACATAAATTTTAGATGCTTTGTGTCTTATAAGCATATCAATAGCTTTAAAAAGCGTGCCACCTGTATCAATTATGTCATCGAATATTATAGCCTCCATACCCTCCACATCTCCTACCATATGCTCTATTTCGGCAATGTTAGGGGCAGGTCTTCTTTTATCCAGTATTGCCAGTGGAAAATGGAGTATCTTTGCAAAAATACTTGCGCGTTTCACCCCTCCAACATCGGGGCTCACAACTACACCATTTTTAATATCTTTTCCTTTAAAGTATTTTGCTATTATGGGTATGGCAGTTATATGGTCTACGGGAACATCGAAGAAACCCTGTATTGTCGCAGAATGCAGGTCCACAAGTATCGCCCTATCCATTCCTGCAACGGAAAGAAGGTCAGCAAATAATTTCGCAGATATGGGTTCCCTCCCTTCAGACTTCTTATCCTGGCGTGCATATCCATAATGTGGAATGACGGCATTTATCATCCCTGCAGAAGCCCTTTTCAGGGCATCTATCATTATCAGCAACTCCATTATGGTATCATTTACCGGCTCACAGCAGGTCTGCACTACGAAAACATCAGCCCCTCTAACACTTTCATCAAACTTGATATAGATTTCACCATTTTTAAACTTTGTCCTGGTAACTTTCCCTACGCTTATACCAAGCTCCTCCGCAATCCTGTCCGCAAGGGCAGGGTAGGAAGAACCCGAGAAAAGCATCATTCTCTTATAATCTTTTCCTTTTGCCATTCTTTTATAACTCCTACTTTAAATTATTTATTTTAATCTTGCATCCTTGCTTACTCTATCCTTCATAATATTTTCCAGCTCAAAAAGCTGTCGCCTGTTATTAACACCCGCGACTTCTTTATAATCAGAAATTTCAAGACAGCTAACTTTTTCCCCACCCTTTACCAGCATTTCAATAATGTCAGTAAGATAGTGCTCCTTCTGGTTATTTTCAGTACCAATCCTGCCAATGTTTTCAAATAATACTTTCGTATCAAAGCAATAAATGGATGAATTTATTTCGGTTATCTTTTTTTCTTCAGGTGTAGTGTCTGCATCTTCTATAATTTTTATTATAATTCCCTTTTCATCTTTTATCACCCTTCCGTAACCAGCGGGATCCGGGACCGAAGTGGTAACAATACCCGCGCTGCTTTTTGACCCGGCCGTATTTTCCAGTAACTTTTCTATAGTTGAAGAACTTATCAAGGGAGTATCGGCCGAAAGAATAAGGGTATATTTGCCCAGGCTTTCCCGTTTAGCCATTGCCATGGAAACAGCATGGGCTGTTCCAAGCTGTTTTTCCTGCACTATGATTCCCACTTCCGGGAAATTTATATTTACATAATCGACTATTAGCTCTCTTTTATATCCGACAATTATGAAGGTATTTTTGGGGTTTAGCTCTTCTATCGTAGATAAAATATAATATAGTATTGGCCTGCCCATAAGCTCGTGTAGAACTTTGGGAATTTCCGATTTCATCCTTTTGCCCTTACCGGCAGCGAGAACTATTACGCTTAAATCTCCGGAAAGATTCATTTTTATAAGGTTTCCATAAGATAAATTTATATTAAATAACGTTTAGATTGTAACACAAAAAGTGCATTTATCTAAATACTAATCTATGAATTCGCCACCGCTTATATCCCTTGAAATAATATTGAAGCCGGGCCCTAAATAAATACTTACATAGATAAGATTGTTGCATTTCTCTCCCAGTATTTCTTTTCTCAATAAATACTCTGCCCCGGCCGGCCCTTCTTCCTCATAAACACGGGATATATCGCTGTATTTCCTTGCCCTGACCGTTATTTCTTCCCCGCACTTACCGCACCTGACCTTGAAAATAACGAAGCCAGAGGCGGAATCTCCTGCTGGCATTTTAATAAAATTTTTTAATTTATCCCAGAAACTCCCCACCTGGATTCCTTTCGCACTTTTACAATATCCTTCCTAACAAATATTCTACCCTAATAAGTCCTATTCTTTAAATGTTTTAACAAATATCTTTTTTAAAAAAAGATTTATTTATCCGTTACGATTAGCTACGTTATGGCTTTTATTATTCTTTTCAAGGTCAAGAAGAAATTTTTTTATTTCACTTCCCCCCTTAAACTCACCCGGGGAACCGTCGCTTCTTATAACTCTGTGGCATGGAACTATCATAAGCAACGGATTTCTTTTTAGCGCCGAGCCAGTCAGTCTCCAGGCGCCTCTGTAACCAGCCATTTCAGCCAGCTCCTTATAACTTACCGTTTCCCCATAACCTACCGAAATTAATTTCTTCCATATTTTTTTCTGGAACCTGGTGCCAGCAATGAATTCAACATTTAGACCCGTATTTTTTGACTTTCCTTTAATATAACCGCTGATTTTTCCCTCAATAAGGGCAGATTTTTTAGAATTAATTCTGACCTCTTCCGGGCTCCCGCAATCATTTTTGGTATTATCTAAAAACTCCAGGAAATCTTTCCTTTTATTTCCCAGATATATAACAGCGGTGCTACCAGCTTTTTCCCTCCACATATAATACATCTTTCCTATAGAGGTCATAAATTCAGATTTATTTATATAAAACGGCATAGTGCCACCAAAAAAATACCTTTTATTTCTTAGTTTTCAGCCTGACAAAATTTTCTATCGACCTGTCATAAGTTTTTTCCGCCTCGTCATCAAAATAGCAGGCAGGGAGCTCCCCCAGCCTCCTGTGATAGGCGATACACTCACAGCAAATACCCTTTCTTGGGCAGGGTTCATAAGTACAATTACATCTCTTAAGATTTTCTTCTTTGTTGCATTCCATATTAAATATTTCCCCTCTGATTTTAATTAACCTATAAATTGTATTTATATAATTAGATTTAAGATTCTAAATTCCTTATTGCCCGACCTAAGTTCATAAAGCTTCGTTTCATAGGAAAAACCAACTTAATATTAAAACTCGATACCATTCTTTGCTTTTATTCCCCTGTTAAATGCATGTTTTATTTCTCTCATCTCAGTAACTGTATCAGCAATCTCTATAACTTCTTCCGGGGCATTCCTCCCTGTCAGCATTATATTGAGCTTCTCCGGTTTATTCTTTAAAAGACTTACCACGTCCTTAACCTCCAGGAGCCTCATACTGGTAAGATTATTTATCTCATCCAGAACTACCAGGTCATATATTCCACTGTTAACCTTATCCCTGGCATACTCGAAAGACTCGCGCGCATTTTTAAGCTGTTTTTCCCTATCTATCATCTCTCCGTCTTTAAACTTTACAAATCCCATCCCGAGCTGCTCTATCTCAACAAGGGGTTTCAATTTTTCCAGGCTTTTGACCTCCCCTGATATCCATGAACCTTTTATAAACTGCAGAATTAAAACCTTAAGATTCCTGCCGGCGGCCCGTAAAGCCAGCCCCATCGCCGCAGTGGTTTTTCCCTTGCCGTCACCTGTATTTACAAGAATCAGCCCTTTTTTAAACTTTTTTTGGGGATTTATTTTTTTATCCATTGCCAGATATTTCTCCTTTTAAATCCAGTAAATATTATATTTATTATAAACTGTTAACCACCATTTTATAGTTCATTATTAAGAATACTATAAAATAAATCCATATCCATATTTTTCCTGAATATATCTGCAAGCTTTTTATACTGGTTATCCCTGAATTCTGCATATGATGGTACCCGCTCTCTTTTTCTATTGCCTGATTTCATATTATTCTTTCTTCTTAGAATGTTTAAAACGAATTCCCTCATGCCATCATTATCAAAAATACCATGAATGTAGGTCCCAATCGCTATTCTATCGTTAGCGCCATCAAAGTCTATAAACCCGTCATAAGTGGCCGTTCCATTATTCCCGCCAGGCAGAACCCTGAAAAGCGGTATTAATTTCTGCAAACTTCCGGCGCTAGCACCGGACCTCCCCATATGTATTTCGTAACCTTTCATTGCGCCGGCAACTTTTTTAGCCAAACCGCCGGACAACCTCTTAAAATCATTGCGCAGCAATAAGTCCCTGTTAATTTCAAACTCCACCTGACTGATAATTTTATCCTGGCGGAAATCTGTATCCATATCAATAAGACCGAAACCGTTTATACTTCCAGCATTTTTTGATTCGCTTGCCAGTATGTCGGTTATTTTCCTTCCCAGCATCTGGAACCCACCGCAGATGCCCATAACTACGGCTCCCTTATGGTATTGTTCTCTTATTTCCTTTTCAAGTCCGGATTCCCTTAAATATAGAAGGTCCCCGACTGTGCTCTTGCTGCCGGGTATTATAATCATATGGGGCTTTAATTTTTTCAGCTCCCTGCTGTCTTTTACATATACCAGACTTACTTCCTTTTCCAGTTCAAAAGCATTGAAATCCGTAAAATTAGAAATATGGGGAAGGTATACGACAGATATTATTATCTTCCCTTCTTCATTATTAGCGCTATAATTCGCCAGGTTATCTTTCCTTAGTTCTTCCCGCTCTATATTCACGGAATCCTCTTCTTCAATATATATATCTTTAAAGAATGGAATGGTCCCTAGAACCGGGATATCCAATTTTTTAGCTATGTAGTCGTTGCCAGGTTTTAAAAGACTTATGTCTCCCCTGAACTTATTTACAAGAAATGCCTTTATATGTTTCCTGTATTTATTAGGGAGTAACTTTACCGTACCATAAAAGCTGGCAAAAACTCCTCCCTTATCTACATCTCCCACCAGTATTACATTAGAACCGGAAATCTCCGCTACGCGCATATTTACGATATCGTTTTTTAGAAGGTTTATTTCCGCAGGGCTGCCTGCCCCTTCAATTACGACATAATCAAACTCCTTTTTCAAATCATCCAGAATCTCTTTTATCCTGCTTAAATAAAAAAATTTCTTTTTATCATATTCAACCGCGCTCATATTCTTAACCACTTTTCCCATAAATATTATCTGCGCCCTTGAGTCCGCAACGGGCTTAATAAGTATGGGATTCATATAGACCTGCGGCTCCAGCCCGCATGCTTCCGCCTGGACCGCCTGTGCCCGGCCCATCTCTTCTCCCGATGCAGTCACGTATGAGTTCAGTGCCATATTCTGTGATTTAAAGGGGCACACGCTGTATCCATCCTCTTTTAGAATCCTGCATATCGCTGCAACAGCAACACTTTTCCCAACATGCGAGCCCGTGCCCTGTACCATTATAGATTTTGGTCTTTTTTTGTTCATAAAATTAGCTTACTGTAAATATCTAAGTATCCTGCCTGCAGTTTTTGCCACTACTGCTCCCTGGCTTATAATCTCATTATAAAGCTCCAGTGCCTTTCCACCGGTATGGTCCCTATCTTTTATGTGCTTCTCGTCGATTATTATCACTTTTTTATTTAACTCCATTGCTTTTTTAACTGAAAACAGATTTGATAAATTGCCGGGGCCAAATTCCACACAGGGAAGAATAACCACGTCACTTGATTTTATAAATTGAAGATTTTTTTCCTGCGAATCAGGGCTTATTGGCGAGAATGGGGCTTCCGCTACATAAGGAATCTCCAGCATCCGGGCAGTATCCATATCGCTATCAAGCGTATTAACCACGCCACACGACACTTTATAACCATTATTATAAAGGAGACTGATTACCGGCGAAGCCGCTCCCCCGCCTCCTATTACATGCGCCTTAACATCTTTCTTTCCCGGCTTGCCCGCCATCTCCAAATCTATCTCCGGATTAAAAATTGGGCTGATATAAAATTTGCCTGTTACGGGATTCCTTCCCACGAAAACATCGCTCCCGAAAACGTTTTTAATACTTGCCCTGTTTAATACATCTTCCACCCTGCCAGCCCCATAGACCCTTCCTTCTTTTAGAAGCAATATTTCACCGCCACTCTGAAATGCAAGATTTATGTCATGAAAAATCCCTATTATTGTCTTGTTCTCCCTGCGATTCAGTTCCATAAACAAATTCATAAATTCAATCTGGAAGTTGATGTCAAGATGGGAAGTCGGCTCATCAAGAAGTAAAAGGGGGCTGTCCTGGGCTAATGCCTGCGCTACGACTACCCTCTGTTTCTCTCCACCGGATAGTTGATTAAACTTCCTTTTTGCAAAAGATAGTATTTCTACCTTTTCCATCGCTTCATCAACTTTAGCAAAATCTTCTTTCTTCTCTGATTCAAATCTTGAAATATAGGCGTGCCTGCCCATCATAACCATCTCACTTACCGTAAAGTTAAAACCGGGATTCGCATACTGTGGGACCACGCCCACTATTTTTGCAATCTCTTCAGGGCCCATATTTCTTATATCCCGCCCTTCCAGCTTAATTTTTCCCTTATAATCGCTCTTCACTCCACTAATGAGGTTGACAATCGTGCTTTTACCCGCTCCATTGGGCCCGAGAATTGAAACGAAACTACCCTTTTCTACATCGAAACTTATGTCATCAATGACTTTTTTACCGTTATATGAAAAGTTTAAATTTTTTACAGAAAGTATTTTTTTATTCCTGTCCATGTTAC
>CAYVWW010000001.1:33766-38925 GCA_964455605.1 uncultured Actinomycetota bacterium
ATTTAAATAATACATTAAAAAGCAAAACGCTTAGAAAGCGTTACTTTTTGATTTAATCAACAAATATAAAAAGAATGGCACCCCAATAATTGAAGTTATAATACCAACAGGTATTTCCCTGGGCATAAGTACCGTTCTTGCAAGTGTGTCGGACAAAAGCAGGACGATACCACCTGCGATAGCGGAAGTAGGATACAGAATTTTATGGTCGGGTCCCACGATCAGCCTCAAAATATGGGGGGTCACCAATCCTACAAAGCCGATAATTCCGCTCATTGACACGGCGACTGCTGCTATCAGCGATGCCATTATCAATAAAATTTTCTTCACCTTCTCAGTCTGCACCCCTAATTGCATCGCCCTCTCATCCCCCATTGACAGTATATTAAGGTCTCTCATGAAAAACCCTGAGATAATTACCAGGACTGTGACCATAGGAGCCATTACGATAAAATTATTCCAGGAAGCAGAAGTAAAACTCCCCATAACCCAGAATACTATTTTAGCCATATCCTCTGCCTTAAAAATCATTATAAGGTAGGTCACCGCGCTCAACATTGCACTTAGCGCAATCCCTGAAAGAAGCAGCGTTATAACTGAAACCTTGCCTCTTATCCTGGCAATATTGTAGACCAGAAAAGTCGTCGCTACCGCTCCTGCAAGGGCAAGCAAAGCTGTAGTTGAGATACCTGCAAGTCCGGCGCCCTTAATAAAAACAAGCCCGATGCTCGCCCCAAGGGCAGCCCCCGCTGAAACACCTATTACGAAGGGGTCTGCCATCGGGTTCCTGAATAATCCCTGAAAAATAACTCCCGAGCTTGCCAGCGCTATTCCTACGAATACAGACAGGAGTATCCTCGGTAATCTTATTATGGAAATTATGACCATATCGCGTTCTTCAAAAAGGCCTTCGTCTATAAAGTTTTTTACTCCAGGTATGAAGCTGGAAAATATAAGACCCGTATCCTTAAGGGATATCCTGGCAGCACCTATGGATGCGGACACCATTATAAGCAACAAAAGGAGCGCCAGCAGTAAAAAAACATATTTTAAAGTCCTTTTTCCAATCCCAGTCATAAAAGCACCTTACTTCTTAAATCAATATCCCCTGGAACTTGTAGATGCCGGGAGATAAAGTTGTTTTATTCCATAATTTCGAATTCCCCAAAAATATCGGGGTGAAATGCCTTTGATAACAGCTCCAGCGCTATAATCAGGTTCTGGTTAGGGCGTGAAACCGGGTTATCGGGAATCACGTAAACCCTGCCATTTTTTACAGCAGAAATACTTGAAAACCTTTCATCTCCTGTTATTACGGTAGGGTCTGCAGCCAGACTCACCGGAGCGACTATTACGTCAGGATTATTCTCTATTAGAGTTTCCATGCTGTATTCCGGCCATCCTGTCATATTATCCTGAGCCACTATATTTATTCCTCCTGCTTTTTCAATCAGGTCGTTCACAAAAGTATCCATACCTGCACTCATCAGCGGATCATTCCATACTTCATAAAAAACTTCAGGTTTGTCTTCGTCGTTTAGATCCTTTACCTTATTATAAATATCATCAACACTTTTTTTAAGCTCTTTTACAACTTCCTCTCCTTTGGCACCGGAACCCGTTAATCTACCGATATTGGTAATTTCTTCATAAACACCTTCTATGCCGCTTACGCTTATAACCCTGTAAACCTCGATTCCAAGTTCCTCTATTTTCTGGTAATCATCATCGGGCCCCCCGTTTACTGCTATCAACAAGTCCGGGTTCAGCGCCGCTATTTTTTCGACATTCAGTCCAAATGCATCCCCTGCGCCTTCGAAACCCTCGGCAAGCGGGTCACCACTTGTCACACTGTAATTATCGACTTCTACAACCTTGTCCATCGCACCCAGGCCATCTATTATCTCCAGCGCACTTGGAGAAATAACCACTATTCTTTCTGCAGGTGAAGCGAGCTCAATAGTTTTTCCTTCTCCATCAATCACTTCGATTTCTTCAGTAATAGACTTTACATCAACATCACCCTTGCATCCCAGCAGGCATGCCGGAACTGCTATAAGCAATAGGACAACTGCTATGCTTACGGCATAAACAACTTTCTTTAACATATTCCCTCCTTTTAATGTTTTTATTAAATAAAAAACTCCCGGTCTCTCGGCCGGGAGTTTTTCTTTTCAAATGAAAAATCCCCTCTTTCTACCGAAGAGAGAAAATCTAATAATTAACAGGTCTCCTGGCTTAAGGGACTTTACTCTCTGCCTTCCCGGCAATCTTGCCAGTGGCTTTGTTATAGAGAGCACACACCCTTTTACAGTGGCGGGACCGCTCCAGATTTTAACTGGATTCCCTGAATTAAAAAATATTAATAATTATTTCAAAAAAACTGCTTTAAACTAAAAAATCATTTAGTCTTTTAACTATACTATATACCTGTTATGAATAGCAACCTGAAATAAAAAATAATTTAGAGAGATAGGAAATGAAACCAGTATAAAGCCGCTACGTATTTATTTATATAAGTTATAAATTAAAATAATACTTATGGATGCCTGAAAAACTATTTATTTTTTATGAATTTATTAATATAATTTTTTTTAAATGACTACACAATTTATATACAAAATACTTCTCTACATCGTTTTTGCTGCGGCTTTTATCGTTTTTATCTTTCTTTTTATAACATCAGCGCCATATGGCCGCCATTCCCGCAGAGGATGGGGCCTGTCAATAAATGCCAGATTAAGCTGGTTTATTATGGAATCCCCCGCATTTTTTATAATGATTCTTATGTTTATAATAGGACGCAGACAGACAAATTTAATCGCAATAATCTTCCTTTCAATATGGACCATTCATTATTTCCACAGGACATTTATATATCCGTTCCTTATGAAAGGAGGCAATAAGAAGTTCCCCCTGCTTTTAATGGTTTTCGCTATCTTTTTCAACACTGCAAACGGTTTTATAAACGGATATTACCTGTTTATCTTCTCACCGGCTTATAGCCCTGTATGGCTTATTGACCCGCGCTTCATTACAGGATTCGCATTATTCTTAACCGGCATGTTTATCAATCTGCAATCCGACCATATCCTGAGAAGATTAAGAAAGCCCGGAGAGGAAAGCTATAAAATACCCAGAAAAGGTTTATTCAAATACGTATCCTGTCCAAATTACCTTGGAGAAATTATGGAATGGACCGGATGGGCAGTCGCTACATGGTCGATCCCGGGTCTTGCATTTGCCATATTTACAGTTGCTAACCTGGCGCCAAGGGCATTTTCAAACCATAAGTGGTATATTAATAGTTTTTCAGATTACCCTGAAGATAGAAAGGCGCTTATCCCCTTTATTTATTAGCTCTTTTAAGAAAATAAAACTATAAAATTTCATTTTCTTTCATCCACTCAAAAGTATCATTGATTGATTCCCTTATGGGCCGGGGGCTATACCCCAGTTTCCTGCTTGCCTTCTCGTGGCTTATATATGAATTGGACCTTAAGGTATCTATAGTATAATAAGTGAATCTCGGAGTTTTGCGCGCCAACCAGTAATATAATGGAGAAACCATACCGGCAGCTCCTGCGAGCCATGCAGGGATTTTATATTTTGGCGGTTCTATCCCGCTGGCTTCAGATAACATTTCCATGAATTCATCCATAGTGATTCTCTCACCGGATAATATATAAAACTCGCCTTTCTCCCCTTTTTCAGAAGCCATCACGATACCTTCCGCAACATCACGGACATCGACAAAATCATAGGCCCCTCCAGTGGTTATTTTCATCCTGCCCATGGCAAAATCAATAAATGTCCTGGTTACCAGTGCCCCCCTGAAATCATAAGGACCTATAACTCCCGTCGGGCAAACTACTACGGAATCAAGCCCATTGGACGCAGCTTTAATTACCTCCAGACTGGCAGCGGCCTTAGATCTGTCATATTCTCCCCTCCTACAATCGATATCAAAAGGCATGCTTTCGTCAATAATGGTTCCGGCAGGTGGTTCTTTTAAGGCATGTATGGAACTTACATAAACCAGACGTCTTACTCCACATTTAAGGCACGCATTTATTACATTAATTGTCCCCTCAAGATTGTTCCTGCGGATTAATTTTCTATCCCCGGGCATTATTGTCACAATACCCGCAAGGTGATATACGGTATCCACCCCATTGAAAGCTTCAACCAGTGAATCAAAGTCCAGGACATCTCCTATAGCTTTCTCGACATCCAGCCCTTCAATTGCGGATAGATCGGATGTCCTGCGGACAAGTGTCCTTACTCTTCTGTCCTTTTTAAGAAGTGTTCTTACAAGTACATTCCCAATACAACCTGTAGCCCCGGTCACGATATCCATAAATCAATTCTCTTTCTTAACATCTTAATTAATTAAACAAAAAACACTTTAGACCTGAAATATTACAGAAGATAGCAATTCTCATTTTTTATTTATTTTATCATGGATCTCATTATATCTGCCCGCGTAATTATCCCTGATAGTTTATTATGATTGTCAACAACAGGAACCCTATTGAGGTTATTATTTATCATTATATTTACAACTTTGCTGAGTGTCATATCTTCTGTTACAGTTTTTATCTTCTTGGACATAATCTCTTCAATCCGAGTTTCAAGATACTCCCTGGTATTTTTTGTATAACTCTCATAGTTATCAAGAAAAGCAAATCCAAAAGACATCGGAAAAGGGAGACTGGACATTTTAACTATAATATCGGCTTCGCAGATTATTCCTACCATTTTATTATCTTCATCAATCACGGGAGCACCACTTATATTGTTTTTTAGAAATATTCTAATTGACTTTTCTACTGTAGCATCCTTACTTATAGTAATAACCTTTTTTGTCATTATATCTTTAGCAAGCAACTCAGACATTTCTATCTCCTTTAGTTTTTTTGAACAACTAAAATAACTTCGTAATAAACTAATTATAAAAGCTAACTCTTTCTTTAATCCTTTTTACCTGCTTCCCCAACCTTAAAAATTGCATATCTTGTTAGAAATGGCGCAAATATCTCATTAATAATGACAGACGCAAGAATAGCATTTATCATTATATTTGAAATATCTGAAAACTCCGAATATTCTTTTATCAAAAGAGCAAGTCCTATTGTCACACCTGCTATTGGAAAAAG
>CAYVWW010000002.1:0-21601 GCA_964455605.1 uncultured Actinomycetota bacterium
GGGAAAAATTTGTATGCTAAAAAACTTACCAGAACCGAAAATCCGACAAAAATCATGGACTCTCCACCACCGCCATGCCCAACACCATACATGATTGCCTTTTCGAAGCTCCTTTTTTTTATAATTACTCCAAGAGCCAGCACCCTTACTCCTTCCTCGAACAGGCCAGCAGTAAAAGAAGAAAATAGCGCTGACAGCAAATATGCAGTGTCTCCGATAAAATATCTAAATATCAATGAACTAAAGAGACCATTTAAAGGTGTTCTTATAAGAGAAATAATGAAAAATGCCATACCAAGGAAGAATACCGAATATGATACTCTGTATTTTTTATGTACATAAATAGCAAGGACTACCGGTAATCCCATCTCTATAACAACCGCTATTATATAAGATGCATCAAGTAGTATATTATTATTCATTTTGAATAAAGTTTATAGATTTATAGCATTCCGGTATTTATATCTATTTAATAAAGTCTATAAAAAGCTCCACAAGTTTTGGGTCAAACTGAGTTCCCGCACATCTTTTGAGCTCTTTAATGGCTTCCCTCTTGCTTATAGGCTTTTTATATGGTCTTTCATGGGTCATAACGTCATATGCATCCACAATAGATATTATCCTTGAATTAAGAGGTATTTCATCCCCTTTGAGGCCGTGTGGATAACCACTGCCATCCCACCATTCATGATGTGACAAAATTGCTTCCGCAATTGTCTTTAGCTGCGGGGATGAGCTTGCTATATTACTTCCTATTTCCGGGTGCTTCTTTATAATCTCCCATTCATCGCTGTCCAGCTTGCCTTTTTTCATTAAAATTTCATCCGGTATCGCTACCTTTCCTATATCATGAAGTGTTGCAAGCAATGATAGCTCATTTAACTTATTTTCTTTAAGATTTAGTGAATGACCCAATTTAAGCGCCATTTCCCTCATTCTCGCCCCATGTTCCTCTGTTTCATTGCTCTTTTCACGAAGGGTTCTCTCAAGAGATGAAATTATAGAGCTTGAAATGCTGCCTTTCTCAAGCAACTTTCTCCTGTACATCCAGTCTTCTGCTTCTTTTATTATGTCTTTTATGTCATCTCCATAGCTTTTTTTAGTTGAGGTACCAAGCGATATGCCTACCGGCACACTATTAATCTTTGTTCTATCACAGGTATTCCTGATCCTTTTTAATATTTCCTCTGAATCTTTTTCATTGGTTTTTGGTAGTAAAATAGAAAATTCATCTCCGCCCCATCTTGCTATTACATCATCTTTTCTGCAGCATTTTTTTAAAATAACAGCTACTTTCTTTAAAAGTTTATCCCCTTCCTTGGCACCGAATGCATCATTTATAAGCTTCAGCCCATTAACATCCCCCATTATAAAACTAATTGGAAGATTTCTTTTTGTATCAATCCTATTTAGCTCCTCTTCAAAATATGCTCGATTGTAGATCCCTGTTAATCTATCCTTTAGGGCTAATTTTTCTATTTCCTCACCTGCTCCCCTTCTCTCAAGCGAATCTATTAATATCTCCCCCACAAGTTTTAGCAGCGTTATATCGTTCTCCGTCCATAACTTTTTATTTTTTATTGACTCCAGGATTATAAAACCCTTAATATTATTTCCGTATATCAATGGTACTATTACAAGCGATTTTACGTCATCAGATTTTATGACTTCCTTTTCTACTATGTTATTTGCTTTTACTTCCGAGGTATCGTAAATATATAAAGATTCATTATT
This sequence comes from uncultured Actinomycetota bacterium, assembly GCA_964455605.1. Classification (GTDB taxonomy): domain Bacteria; phylum Actinomycetota; class Humimicrobiia; order Humimicrobiales; family Humimicrobiaceae; genus JAQVEM01. The sequence goes on from CAYVWW010000002.1 coordinate 1,735, forward strand.
CTGCAGCTTTTTCATCCACCATAATTTCTTTTCTTTAGGAAACCAGCCTAAAATTTTTATTCTTTGCTTTATATCCGTACCGCACCATTCATAGCTCTTTACAGCTTTTGAACGGTATCTTTTAAACATATAAAGGCAAACCCTGTCTACTTCTGTAAAAAGACCTACCTTTTTAAGTGTATTATATACTTTAGTATCTAACTCATCGGAGGATATATTTATAAAATCTGTAGATAGTTTAGTTACCAGGTTTTCAAATTTTAACCTGTATTTTAGTAGCTTATTTATTTTCTTCTGTTCTTCAATGTAACGATTTCTGTTCCTCAGAAGTAAAAAAGTTAAAATTCCCGAAGATATTATTACTATTATTACCGTTAATATATAAAGATTATAGTATAGATTCATTGCTATATTCTGTATTTACATTTCTAATACTTGTTAAATTATATATTCCTTAAAATTATTATTATTTAATTTATTATAAAAATGTTGGAATATTATAATATCATAAGTATACTAACTTTTACAAATGAAATTATAAAATATTTTTCTTCAAATGTAATAATAATATAACTTCTTTAATTTATATTAATTTTTTTAATCCTTAAAAATACTTGAATATTCTGGAACTACATCTTCTATAAATTTCCTCATTCCTTCCATCGTCTTATAGTGAGTTACCATTTTTTCAAATACATCCAACGGTATCGTTGCTATATCAGCTCCTGCCAGTGCTGTCTCCCTTAATTGCCTTGGATTCCTTATGCTTGCTGCAAGCACCTCAGTATGTTTAATCCCATAATTCTTAAATGTGATTACTATTTGTTCTATCAAATCTACCCCTGAAGCTACACCGTTATCTTCAATAATATCATTATCTTTCACTATCCCCTCAGATGGAAAATAATCAGATTTATCAAACTGAATATTATTTTTTTGCCTTATATAATCATCTATTCTTCCCGTAAATGGACTAACAAATTTTGCCCCTGCTTTTGATGCTGAAAGAGCCTGTTCAGGAGTGAAAACAAGAGTGCAATTTACCCTTATATTCAGCCTTGTTAATTCCTTTATTGCCATTATTCCATCAAAACTGTTCCCACTGTTTTCTTCCGTGGAAGGACATGCTGGAATTTTTACGTATACATTATCTGCGATTTCATTGAACTTTTCATAAAGCTTTTTCCCCTCTGAAACCATTTCTTCATATGTTGCCCCTATCACTTCAAGACTCACCGGTAAACCTCTGGCTATAAGAAGCATATCTTTTATGTACTTTTCCATATCAACCACTCTTCCATTTTGCTTCTCACTTTCAACCGCCTTCCTGATAAGTGAAGGGTTCGTGGTCACGCCATCAAGCAGTCCATAGGACTTTACCCTTTCTATTTCTTCAATTTTCCCTGAATCAATAAAAAATTTAATTTCAATCAACCCCTTTCTTTAAAGCCCTTTATTTTTATTTCAATTTTTAATCTTAGATTATTATCTCTTTTACCTTTTTTATTATTGCGTCTGACGATATGCCCTCAAATTCCAACAATTCATTGGGCTTTCCGCTTCTTGGCATTTTTTTAACGGCAAGCATATACACGGGCTTTTCTCCAGAAGAGGCACTTTTTACTGCCTCACCCATTCCACCTTCCTGGAAATGGTCCTCGACGGTAATTATTGCATCAGTTTCTTCCTGAGCTTTTCTTATTGAATCGCTATCAATAGGCTTTATACTGTAAACGTCTATAACCCTTATCATTATATCTTCCTTTTTTAGCTCCTCGTAAGCCTTCAATGCTTCATGCAATGTTATTCCCGAGGCACACACTGTCAACCTGTCATTGCTACTACTCCTTATTGTCTTACTGCCTCCAATCTCAAAGCTATCATCTTCTTTATAGATAATAGGCGTGCTCATCCTTGTCGTCCTTATATAAACATTTCCATAATGTTCCGCAGCTTTCTCTACAAGCTTTTCAGTTGACACTGCATCTGACGGATAAAGTACCACACTTCCTATTTGAGCCCTGAACATCGCAATATCTTCAAGGCCCATTTGAGATGGACCGTCTTCCCCAATGGAAACACCGGCATGTGAACCCACAAACTTAATATTTGTTTTTGAGTAACCGCTCATTCTTATCTGGTCATACGCCCTTGTTAAAAATGCAGCAAACGTAGATACAAAAGGAATTTTCCCCATTATCGATAAGCCCTCTGCTACACCTATCATATTTTGCTCTGCTATATACATTTCAAAAAACCTCTCAGGAAACCTATCTTTAAATATTTCTGAATAAGTCGAGTTACTTACTTCCGCATCAAGCGCAACTATTTCAGGGAATTTTTTTAATATATTTACAAGCGCAATACCATAAGCCTTTCTTGTCGGTACGCTTGAATCAGTTATTTTTATATCCTCATAATCATCAATAGCATTCCTTGTTATCTTTACTTCTTCGGGTTCCTTTATTTGTCCTCTTATATTTTTATCGAAATAACCTAGCTCTTCCAGGACATCATTAAGCTGATCCTCCGGCAATGCCTTACCATGCCATCCATCCATGTTTTCCATAATGCTTACGCCCTTACCCTTTACAGTTCTTGCAATTATCATTGTAGGTCTGTCTTTAACTTCACGGGCATGTTTGTAAGCTTCAGAAATCTCATTAAAATTATGGCCGTCTATAACTACTGTTTCCCATCCGAACGATGATACCCTTTTGCTGTATGCTTCAGTATCCCATCCATACATGGTCTGGCCCCTCTGGCCCAATCTGTTTACATCCATAATTCCAGTAAGATTATCCAGTTTATAATGTGCCGCAACCTGGATTGCCTCCCACTGGGAACCTTCTGCCATTTCGCTGTCTCCAAGAAGGACATAAGTTTGATTCGGCACTCTGTCCAGATACTTCGAATTCATTGCATATCCGATACCTATGGATAAACCCTGCCCTAACGACCCGGTAGATGCTTCCGTGTATGGAAAGAGAGGTGTCGGATGACCTTCAAGCCTGCTATTAAATTTCCTGAGAGTCAGGATTTCATCTTCCGTTATTGCCCCTGCTGCCACCCACAGCGAATATAATAATGGCGAGGCATGACCTTTTGAAAAAATAATCCTGTCATTATTTATATAACCGGCATCATTTATCCTGAACCTGAAAAATCCTCCGAAAAATAATGCTGTTAGTAATTCCACCGCAGATAATGATGATGAAGGATGACCTGAACCGGCCTTTGTAGTCGAAGTTAGTATTAAATATCTAATCAATTTTGCTAGCTCATCGAGATCATTTTTTTGTTCCACAAAACCCCCTTTCTTTAAATTTCTAAATTAAGTTATATTTATTTTTTATTCTAACCTGATTAATTTTATTATAAAATAGCTCTGTTTGTAAGTATAAATATTATAATGTTTTGACAAATCAAAAAAATTCTATCTATAAAAAGGGGAACTAATGGTTAAAAAGAAAATCTGGATACTGGAAAAAAAGTCTGATTTTGACTCTTATACCAGCCTCAGATTTAAAGAAGTCGCAAAAAAAATGAATATAGACTTAAAATTAGTTGCCCCCGAAGATATAGACCTTATCGTTACAAGAGAAAATAATAGAAGCATAATATATAAAGGAAATACCATAAGCTTACCCGACTTCCTTATACCCAGAATAGGAACAATCACTTATTACTCCCTCGCCATTATAAGGCACCTTGAGAGATTCGGGGTGTTTGTCTTAAATTCAAGCCAGAGTATGGAAATATCAAAAGATAAGCTCTCAACCCTGCAGCTTCTATCAACTAAAAACATCCCCATACCCAAAACAATGCTCGCCAGGTTCCCATTTGATATATCAATGGTTGAAAAAGAATTTTCATACCCTATTATTGTCAAGACAGTTGTTGGTTCCAGGGGAAGAGGCGTATTTTGCGTCGAAGACAGGAACAAGCTTAAGGACCTCGTGAACCTTCTTGAAATTTCCAAAGACCCTAAAACGAATCTAATCTTACAGGAATTTATAGGTACCAGTATCGGAAAAGATATTAGGGTAATCATAATCGGCGGAAGAGCGATAGGCGCAATGTTAAGAAAGTCATCCGATGGCAGCTTTAAGGCAAATTATTCTTCCGGAGGACTGGTAGAAAATTTTGAAATGAACCCGACGATCGAATGGCTTGCCGTTGAATCAGCAAAAACGATAGGCCTTGATATAGCAGGCGTGGACATACTTTTTGACAGGGATAGCTACAAAGTTTGCGAAATAAATTCTTATCCCGGATTCGAGGGTTTTGAAAAGGCCACAAAAATCAATTTACCTGAAGAAATTTTCAAGTATATACTTCTACGCCTGGGTTAGCTTATTTATAATTATCACAACAACAATTTTATTCCTGTTATTTTTAAATTCAAACGGGCCTAATAGCTGTCAAGTTCTATATCTTCCAGGTTAATGCCTTTTACTCTGAATTCAAATTTCTGTTCTGTATCAGGGCTAGAAGAATCGCTATCCCACGAATAAAAGAAGCTGTCAAAATAATACCTTTCCCAGTCCATTGTTTCATTTTCATATAAATAACCCGTTCCTTTTTCCCTCACTATATCGAGATAGTAGTTAGGACCTAAAAATTCTTCTTCAGGTGTGATATCAACAGGCAACCAGCCATAACCAGGAAATTTTATATCCATCCACGCATGGCCCAGCTCTATTTCCTTATCATTTTCATGCAAAATTGAATACACAGGTATCCCTGCAGAGAGTCTTGCCGGTATGCCTGCCGATCGCAATAATGCCGTATAAAGTATAGCGTAGTCCGCACAAACTCCTTTCCCTGCATCCAGTATTTCTGACGCGTACATAAATTCGTAACTACTATCCTGTGCCCTTTTAAAATCATAGCTTAATTCTTTTACAACAAAATTGTATAGAATTGCCGCATTTATTAACGGATTTTCTATATCACCTGTCAATTTCTCCACAACTTCCCTAATCTCCGGGCTATCAGAGTCTATAAACAAATCATCCGATGTATATTTTTTATAATCTACGCTATTTTTATCATAATTCTCCATACTTTCACTGCTGAGCCTGTCCAGATCCGCAATTTCAAATTCAAATGCCGTAATATCAAATTCTGCAGTGGCGCTGATAGTCTCATCCTTCCCGAGTTCCTCTTCATCAAATTTAAAATGAATAATAGAGTTCCAATCATTATCGAATAATTCTTCCTCCACCGGGTAATTGGTGCTATAACCATTTACTATCTGGTATGGATAATATGTCTGAGGAATTCCCATAAAACATTCTATTTCGTTTAGAACCGTATCACTTTTATTTAATAAACTATATTCAATCTCAACTTTAAAGTTATGCTCTTTACTAATTAGCACGGGCGTATTGACTTCAGCAACCGTAACGATTTCTGATACTGCGCTGCTACTTTTACCGTCAGAAACGCTTAATTCAACTTCATATTCCCCGGGATCGTTAAAATAATGCCTGAATTCTTCGTCATCCGAATATTCATTACCGTCAATTTTCCATACATAATTCAACTCATCTCCATCAAGGTCCATAGCTCTTTCAGCAGAGAAATAAACAGGATTTTTAACCTGAAAATAATTCTCCTTAAAAATATCTCCATAAATCTCAATAAATGCTTCCGGAGGGTAGTTCCCGTAATAATCATCAACGCTTTCTTCTGACTCTCCATTCATATTTATTTCTCCTGAATCTGATGAAAGGTCCACTATATTCAATCCCTCAAAACCATCGGAAATATATCCATATTCACCTTCGATACTTATATCATAAGAATTTCCTCCTGTATCCAGGCTATCAAAAATATATGGTTTTTTTTCATCTTTTACATCTACCGCAAATAAATTTCCGGATAGACTCGATACATAAATAAAATTATCTTTTGAGTCCATTTCCCATGCTCCGCCGGGGATTTCACATTCCCCTACAAGCTTGATACCGTAAGGGTTTTTTATATCTAAGACCTCAATCTTGCTATTTATATAATTTTCAATTTCTTCATCCAACTGCCAGCTTGTGACAAATGCGAGATCACCAATCGAATATACGCTTGAAGAATTATAATTTACGCTGCAATCGTCCATAATCTCCGGATTTTTCTTGTCCTCAAGGTCAACTGTGACCAGTATGCTTTCTCCTTCAGTAGAATCTTCGTCATCACTGTAAAAATTTACATTCATTAATGCAATATTATCTTTTACCCATATCCCTGTAGCTATCCCTTCTATTTCATATTTACTGAAAATTTCCGGGTTTCTTTTATTGCTTATATCTACTATTTCAAGAAAGCTTACATCCTCCTGCTCTTCTTCATCTGCTATTTCTATATAGGCATAACCTCCTTCTACGAACAGGCCAAGCGCAGTTTTCTTTTTATTTCCACCCGTATCATAATTTCCTATAAGCTCCGGATTTGTTTTATCGCTTACATCGATTATATAAAAACCACATTTCGTAGAATAATCATTATTTTCATAAATTATATCTGTATATGAAACATAGGCATAATCCCCTTTTACGATAACTATATTTGGAGATTCGGTCTCCCTGCATTTTCCTTCAATTACAGGATTACTTCTGTCGCTAACATTAATTATATAAAGTATTCCCAGATCATTTGTAAGATACACATAATCCCCACTTATACAAGCATCAATTGCCTGCCCGGGTATTTTAAGATTTGATACCAGCTCCATATCAGGTATGCCTGCTGATGCATTATTTTCTTCTTCGTCAACTATTACTTCACCATTGTCCACAGGAGTATCAGATTCATCAGAGCTGCCTTGTTTACATGATGATGCTACCAATAATAAGAATATAATATTTACAACAAATGAAATTTTTAAAAAATTAAGTATTTTATTTAAGATCATTCCAACCCGTCTACATATTTAATTTTCTTCATCGAAATCCTTCAGCGGAGGAAGTTCATTAAGGCTATTTAATCCTAAAATTTCCAGAAATCTATCTGTCACTTTGTAAGTCATAGGATTACCTGGTTCCTTTAGTTTGCCTGCTTCTTTTATAAGCCCTTTATCCTGAAGAGTTAATATTACACTGTCAGCCCTTACACCCCTTATTTCCGCAATCTGTGTTCTTGTAACTGGCTGCCTGTAGCAAATTATTCCAAGGGTCTCAAGAGCTGCCTGCGAAATATAGGACCTTATATTTGATTTAATAAAGTTCTCCAGAACTTCGTTTATAGAAGGGTTTGAATAAAGCCTGAATCCTCCGGCTGCCCTTTTTATAATAAATCCCCTGCTTTCACTTATATACTCCTCTTCAAGCAAATCAATTATTTCATTCACTTTTTTTCTTTTATTCCCAGCGTTGCAGATATTTCCGCTGCCTTAACTATGCCTTCAGATACGAACAATATCCCTTCTATGCAGGTCTTTAGCCAGTCTTCAGTTCTTTTATCAAAATTATTCTTAACATTTTTACTCTTATCCATTATTGTATCCTATTCTCTGATAATTCTTTTAATCCAATACTTATTTTATTTTCCTTATTACGATGCTACCAAAATTTTCAAACTGTAAAATATCGATTATCCCCTTCTTGTAAAGCTCCAGCATCGAAAGGAAACTTACTATCTTCTTTAAAACCTCCTTGTACCCCGATGTTATCTCCCTGAAGGTAACTTCGTCTTTGTTTGCAAGCACTTCCCTTATTCTCTTCATCTCATCAAACACGCTTATGCTAACATCAATCCTATAAATATTCTCCAGATTCAATTTCTCTTCCCTGTATTTCAAAAGCTTGGAAGCTATTTCATATATTTTATCTATTCCTATATCTTCTTCCGTAAAATCAGGAAGCAAACTTAAAAATTCTTTTTCTATAGGTGCCTCCCTTATATAATATAGCGATTCTTTCTCATACAAATCCCTTAAATAATTTGAAACTTTTTTGTATACCCTGTATTCCCGCTCTCTCCTCTTCAGGATATCATCATCTACCTGTTCGTCTTCCTCCAATTCCGTTTGTTTACTTTTTGAGGGGATAAGAGATCTTGACTTAATCTCAAGTAGTATAGAAGAAATATATACAAACCCGGATAAAGATCCTATTAATACGGAGTTTTCTTTTCTAATATGATTTATAAAATCTTTTATGATGGTGCTGAGGCTAATTTCATATATATCTTTTTTCTTCTTCTGGACCATTTCAAGAAGAAGATATATCGGACCCCTGAACTGCTCATATTCTACCTGATACTCCCTGCTACATTCTTTGCTATCTATCATGCTTTCCAACTTAATCTATGCCCATCTTTTTTCTAACATCGCAAATAGTTTTTTCTGCTATCTCTCCTACCTGTTTTTTCCCTTTATCAAGTATATTATATATCAGATTCATGTCTTTCTTTATTTCATTCCTTCTTTCGCGGAACTTTTCAAGCGAGTTAAATATTATTTCTGAAATTTCTTTTTTGCAATCGGTGCAGCCAATTCTTCCTTCCTTACATCTTTCTTCAATATCCTTTATGCCATCCTTTTTATATATCTTATAAAAACTGAATATGTTACATATTTCCGGATGACCGGGATCTTTTTTATGTATCCTTTCAGGATCGGTTATCATCATATTAATTTTACTTTTTATGGTATCATAATCATCCGACAGGAATATTGCATTATTATAGCTCTTGGACATCTTCTTGCCGTCTGTTCCAGGAACTCTTGCTGCTTTTGAAAGCATCTCCTTCGGTTCTGTAAAATACTTACCATATAAATTATTGAACCTCCTCGCAATTTCCCTCGTTATCTCAAGGTGTGGCAGCTGGTCTTCGCCAACCGGAATTATATCGGAGTTGACAATAAGAATATCCGCCGCCATCAGAACTGGATAGGACAAAAATCCAAGCGTTGAAAGGTCTTTTGCCTTTAATTCATTAATCTGCTCTTTATATGTCGGACAACGTTCAAGCCACGGTAATGGAGTTATCATAGATAAATAAAGAGATAATTCCGCTATCTGGGGTATGTCCGACTGTCTGTATAGATGCGTGTACTCCGGGTCTATCCCCAGTGCAATAAGGTCTATCACACAATCAATAAGATCAGATTTTATGTTCCCCGGATTCTGGTATTCAGTAGAGAGGGCATGCCAGTCTACAAGGAAGAAAAAATTATCATAATCTTTCTGGTTTTTTATCATGTTGCTTATATTCCCATGAAGATGTCCCAGGTGCAATTTACCTGTCGGCCTGAAGCCTGTAAGCATTTTCTTTTTCATTTTATCTCTCCAGTCTCATTTGCTACTTAAGAAATTAAATACTGCCACCATACACAGCCATTATAAATAAGATTTACCACCGGATATATTATGGGCCATAGAAAACTACCACCAAAATATAAAAGTATAAATATAAAAATAAAACCAAACCTTCCAAAACTCAAGTAACTATCCATTGCCTCTCCCGGTAAAAATGAAGCAAGTATCTTGGAACCATCAAGTGGCGGTATTGGTATAAAATTAAAAATAGCAAGAAAAACATTAATAGTTATGGCATTTACAAAAATTGAATTTACGAGGACAAAACTTCTAAATCCTAATGTTCCCGAATTTATTGGACTATTAGCAAATCTAAAAAAGATAAAATAAAAAAGTCCGTATAAAAGACCTGTTACAAATGCGAATATTATATTTGAAAGCGGACCTGCCAGCGAAGTATAGCGAACTCCCCTGCGGTAATTCTTAAAATAAGCCGGATTTATGGGTACCGGTTTAGCGTAGCCGAATATTATATTAGAATTAAACAAAATCAAAATAAGCGGAAGTATTATGCTTCCAAACAAATCTATATGCTTCACAGGGTTTAGTGTCAGCCTTCCCATGCTCTTTGCAGTATTATCGCCACACCTGTAAGCTATAAAACCATGCGAATATTCGTGGATTACAACACCCATTATAAGGCCCGGCGCCCAGGTAATTACATTCTCTAAAAATTTTAATATTGACTGCCATGAAACCGACATATTGTCCCGCCTTAAATTTATGAATTTATACCATACCAGAATCTAACAAATTTGCAAAATTTTATATACTCAAAAAACAAGGTCATTTTTCATTTAATGATTTTTCTCTTGGATGATATTTAAAATATACCTTTTTTATATAATTCTTATCCAGGTTAGTATATATTTCAGTAGTCGATATGCTGCTATGCCCCAGCAGCTCCTGGACTATCCTTAAATCTGCACCCCTCTCTATCATGTGTGTCGCAAAACTATGCCTGAAAATATGGGGGTATATATTTTTATTTATGCCCGACCTTTTCGCATATTTTTTTAAAATTTTCCAGAATCCCTGTCTTGTTAATTTCCTGCCGCTCCTGTTTAAAAAAACATAATCCGAAATGGATTTAGCTTTCGCATTATATCTACCCTCTTTTATATATCCCCAGAGATACTTGATACCTTTTTCCCCAACTGGTACAATTCTTTCCTTCTCTCCCTTCCCTTTGAAACGTATCAGTTCCTCATTGAAATCTATATTCTGCATCTTTAAATTTACAACCTCACTAACCCTTAGGCCGCATGAATAAAGTATTTCAAACATAGCCCTGTCCCTTTTTCCGAACCTTGAAACTAAAGGTATATTATCAAGAAATTTTTCAACCTCTTCTATATTTAATATATCCGGCATTTTCCTTGGTTTTATCGGATTGTTTACCTGAGTCCATAAATTCCTTCTACATACGTCCTCCATGATAAGAAACTTATAAAAGCTCCTTAATGTTGATAGTATCCTTGAAATTGATGATTCTGATTGGTTTTTATATAGACTCTGTAAAAAATTCAGTATCTCTTCCTTTGAAATATCACAATAATTTATGATTTTGTTTTTTTTTAAAAAATCCGTAAATTTTTTCAGGTCCCTTAAGTAAGAACTAATCGTATTTGGAAGCATCAGCCGCTCAAATTTAAGATAATCCTTGAATTTAACGACATAATAGGCTAAATCTTTACTTTTTCCCATTGGACCTATCTCTTTTAATCAGATAATTCCTGGTTAGAAGTATTCCAATTATAGTCTTCGCATCTTTCAGCTTTCCACTTTCTATAAATGACAGCGCATCCTCCATTTTTATTTCAACTACCTTCAAAAATTCATCTTCCTCAAGGCAATTTTCCCCTTTTTTAAAATTTTCTGCCATATATAAATGCATGGTTTCATTACAGAAACCTGGAGATGAATAAAAAGTGCTTAGATGTATAATCTTCCCGCCTGTAGCTCCTATCTCTTCCTTTAACTCTCTTTTTGCACATTCAAGAGGTAGCTCGTTTTTGTCTATTTTCCCTGCAGGTATTTCCATAATTATTTCCTCGACAGGATACCTGAATTGCTTTACAAGTAAAATACTGCCAGTCTCTGTAACAGGAACAATACAAACTGCTCCAGGGTGCGATACTTTTACCCTGCTGGCAATTCTTCTATTTGGCAGCTCTACTTCATCAAGATATATATCTACTATCCCACCCTTATAAATAATGCTTGATTTCATTTTCTTTTCATAAAGTTCTTCCTTCATTTCATTGCTCCCCTGTTTTTTTATCTAACCGGATATTTGCATATTTCCACAATCAACTCGGCAAGTTTAACTATCTCTTCCACCTTTACAAACTCATCGCTGGTATGTATTTTCTCCATTCCGCTGCTTAAATTAACGGACTTTTTACCTTTTGAATTAAAAACATTTACATCGCTACCACCACCTGAAGAAACTATCCTCGGCTTTATTCCAAGTTTCTTAATGGCATGTTCCGCAACCACTACAGGCACTTCATCATTGTTTATTTCAAATCCGTCATACTCCCTTATTATTTCATAATTTAGTATCGCACCTGTTTTAGAAGCACTTTTTTTGAGACAATTTATCATCGATTTGGTTATTTTATCAAGACGCGACAAATTAAGGCTTCTTGCCTCCAATTCAATTTTAGCTTCCCCGGCAACTATATTCCTTGCGGTACCACCTGAAATTTTTCCCACATTTGAAGTAGACTTCCTGTCTATCCTCCCCAGCTTCATATTGCAAAGCGCAATTGATGCCGATTTTATAGCATTTATACCCTTTTCAGGTTCAACTCCTGCATGAGCTTCCTTTCCCTTAAAATCAGCATTTATCGAATTTTGATAGGGTCCCCTGTTTATTATTTCACCTATATCCCCATCGCTATCAAGCGCGAATCCGTAATCCGCTTTAACAAGGCCCAAATCCAGGCATTTTGAACCAAGTAAACCTATTTCTTCAGAAATGGTAAAAACAACATAAATGTCACCTGTTGATAAATTATCCTCTTTTATAACAGTAAGTGCTTCAATTATCGCTGCAACTGCTACCTTGTCATCACCACCAAGAATGCACTTCCTGTTTTTATTATAAATCTTCCCATCGCTTATCACCGGTACTACATCTCCATTTAAACCTACTGTATCTACATGCGCTGCAAGAAATAAAGGCTTGCCACCCGATGGATTTTTTGTCCTGTAATACCCTATTAAATTACCTGAATTGCTTCCAATCCTTGGGCCGCAATTATCAACATCTACGCTCAACCCGAGGTCTTTAAGTTTCTTGCCAACAGTCTTCGTGATTTCCTCTTCGTTCCCTGAAGGACTTTTTATACTTAATATTTCCAGAAAACTTTTCAATAACCTCTCTTTGCTAATCATGCTATCCTCTTTCTTTTAAAAACAATTACATATAATCATATCATTTCCCAGTTATATTTTCTGGTAAACTTTAACACAAATATAAAAAATAAACCCACCAAAAGCAGTGTAACTGCCATTATAACCGAGCAGGTTATAATTCCGACGAAAAAATCATAAAAGAACCCTGATGGAAATAATGTTATTAAAAGAGACCCTGATGCAAACGAATAATTCCCCTGAGGGAAAAAAACAACGTGAAAATTTTCAAATAAAACCGGGAAGTTCCTTCCTGCGAGGTAAAGAAAAGCTATAAAAGCCATTGATAAAGTTGAAGAAGCTATAAATATCAAACCGGTGTTATAAAGTATGCTTGCAATGTTTCTCCTGACCAGAAGTAAAGTTAGAATTATAAACAATAGAATTGATGCATAATATGTTACGAATATCCAGCTAAGAAGATTCCTTACATCATAAAGATGGCTTACCTCATTAGCCGTAAATGACAGTTCCATATTTTCATCCTCACCGGCAAATCCTACTGTAATATCCGGATACTCCATCTCCAGATTAAACCCATATTTGAAAAAATAGGTAATCTTCTTTGATATATCAAGGACATCACTTTTATCTAAAATATCGAAAACACCGTTCTTCTCAAAAAGTCTTTCGTAATAATTTACATTAAAAGTATAGAATGATAGAGGCGTAAGCAAAATTATCAATACAAGCAACACTACGTTTATTGAAATTATAAAAAATCTTATTTTTTTGTTTTTTCTATTTACAAGCATCTTCTCTTATATAAATTCCTTATTTTTTCCTCAATTTTAAAAATGATATATTGTCAGGTTTTTTTAAGATATTTTTTCTAAAAAGCTTTTTTAAAGAAATAATTTATGCAGTATAAAAAAAATTTTACATGCTTCTTTCCAATAATGCTCTTATGGAAAAATTTTTAAAATTTTCCTGACCTCTTTGAATAATCTATTGAAGCACCTATAAAATCCCTGAACAATGGATGTGGTTTATCCGGCCTTGACCTGAATTCCGGATGGAACTGAACACCTACAAACCATGGGTGTTTTTCTATTTCAACAATTTCTACAAGATCCCTTTTAGGATTAACACCAGTAACTACAAGGCCGGCTTTTTCGATAGCTTCCCTGTAAATATTGTTGAATTCATACCTGTGCCTGTGCCTCTCGTAAACAATAGTTTTTTTATACGCCTTTTTTGCCTTCGAGCCAACCTTCAATCTGCACTTAAATCTTCCAAGCCTCATAGTCCCCCCCTTCTCACCAACAGATTTTTGGTCCGGCATCATGTCAATTATAGGATCCCCCGTCTGCTCGTCGAATTCCGTGCTATTGGCATCTTTCAGTCCCATAACACTTCTTGCGAACTCTATTACCGCGCACTGCATACCGAGACATATGCCTAAAAAAGGTATATTGTTTTCCCTAGCATATTTTATAGCATTCATCTTCCCTTTTATTCCTCTAGTCCCGAATCCATACGGCACCAGTATACCATCTACTTTTGAAAGAATACTATTATTACCCATCCCCTCTTCTATTAACTCTGAATTTATCCATTTCACATTTACGTTCTTTTTAAAATAATAACCACCATGGTTTAATGATTCCACTATGCTTATATAAGCATCCTTTAAATTAGTATATTTGCCAACTATACCTATATTCACATTTCCTTTAAGACTGTGTATCGTTTCTATCATTTTCTTCCAGCTGCTGAGGTCCGATACCCCCGCTTTTAACTGTAATTTTGATAAAACCCTAATGTCAAGTTTTTGCTCCTGCAGCATAATAGGCACTTCATAGAGACACCCTGCGTCAATTGCCTCTATGGTGTCTTCTTCTTCTATATCACAAAACAGGCTTATTTTCTTTTTTATATCGTCTGTCAGCTTTTTTTCGCTTCTGCAGATTATTATATCCGGCTGGATACCTATACTCCTTAATTCCTTTACGCTATGCTGCGTAGGTTTTGACTTTAATTCTTCGGTAGTTTTTAAATAAGGTATATAGGTCACATGTATGTAAAGGACATTTTCTTTCCCTTCGTCTTTTTTAAACTGCCTTATTGCTTCAAGGAAAGGCAAACTTTCTATGTCTCCTACGGTTCCGCCAATTTCAGTTATTACTATATCTGATTTACGCCCTTTCAAAGTCTTTTTTATGCTTTTCTTTATCTCATCTGTTACATGGGGTATTACCTGGACCGTTTTTCCAAGGAATTCACCCTTTCTTTCATTATCAATGACATTTTTATAAATTTTGCCAGAAGTAAAATTATTATATCCTGACAGCTCCTCGTCAATAAACCTTTCATAATGGCCAAGGTCAAGGTCCGTTTCGGCTCCATCGTAGGTAACAAAAACTTCGCCATGCTGTATTGGATTCATGGTTCCCGGGTCAATATTTATGTAAGGGTCAAACTTCTGGATCGTTATATCGTAACCCCTCGACTTTAGTAATCTTCCAAGGGAAGCTGCACATATACCTTTCCCCAGCGAAGACAGTACCCCTCCTGTAATAAAAATAAACTTAGTATTCAATTGCCATCCCCCTTTCCAATAAGTTCTTTTTTTACTGATTTACATTTTCCTATTAGTTCTTCCGCATGCATCGCCGCTATATCGCTTTCTTCAAGACCGCTCATCATCCTTGAAATTTCCCTGACTTTTTCATTTTCTTTTAAGTTCTTTATTTTTATCTTCGTCCTGTTATTTTTTGTTAATTTATCAATAAAATAATGCGAGTCAGAAAAACAGGCTATCTGAGCAAGATGAGTTATTGCGATTACCTGGCAATTCCTTGAAGTTTTAAATAGTTTTTCACCGACTGCAAGCGATACCGCTCCTCCTATACCCGCATCTATTTCATCGAATATCATTGTGGTAATTTTGTCAGCTGAACTTATAACCGATTTTAAGGCAAGCATAATTCTTGATATCTCTCCACCTGAAGCAATTTTTATAAGCGGCCTCTCGGACTCACCTGCATTAAGTGATAGCAAAAATTCTACATCATCAATACCATTACTGGAGAATTTAATTTTTTTACTCTGAAATTCTACCCCATCATCGCTTTCTATAAATTTATGCTGTGGGATAAAAGACACAGATTTAAAACCTATATCGAACAACTCTCCTGTCACCCTATCCTTTAATTCACTAATTACTTGCTTCCTTGCCTCACTTAAATCAAGAGCTTTTTCTAACAGGCAGTTTCTTGCAACATCGTACTCTAATTGTTTTTTCTCTATTTCATCATCAATATTTTCAAAGCTTTCTATCTCATCTTTAATTTTATCCGCATATTCATTTAATGAGCCAAGCTCCATATTATATTTTTTCTTTACTTCAGACAGCTTATAAAGCCTTTCCTGTATATCATCCAGCCTTTTACTGCTGAAATCGAAATCTGCAAGATTACTGCTCACGCTGTAGCTTATTTCTTCTATTATGCTATTAAGGGAAGACAGGCTGCTACTGAATTTCTTGAATTTGTGGTCAATATCCGAAAGCTCTCTCAGGTTCCTGTCAAGAAAGGACAATTTTTCTCTTAACGATTGTGAATCGCTGTCACTTCCACCTATAATTTCTTTTATTTCCGAAGCCAATCTGTATATTTTTTCATGATTTTTTAGAATTCTTGCCTCATTTTCGAGGTTTTCTTCCTCATTTTCTTTTATATCCAGTTTTTTTATTTCTTCATACTTGAAATTCAAATCTTTTAATCTGTCTTCCCCTGTTTTTTTTAATTCTATTAGCTTATTTAGCTCCTCTTTTTTGCTATTATAATCATCCAGACTGCTCGAATAGCCCACCTTTAAAACAGAAAGTATTTTATCTCCATATCTATCTATGATTTCTATATGCGTTTTCCTGTCAAGAAGGTATTGATGGTCATGCTGGCCGTGCATATCAAGAAATAGCTCGCCTAATTTTTTTAAACTGTTTACTTTCGTATAAATTCCATTTATGAAGGACCTGTTCCTGCCGCTCCTGTTTACCTCTCTCGTTATAACCGTATCACTGCATTCATCCCCTTCTTCAATTAGGTTCTCAGACAGCAGAAAATTTATAACCATATCGTTCTTGCTGAAGTCAAAATATCCCTGAACAAGGAGTTCGTCCTCTCCGTCCCTTATTAAATCATTCTCTGCTCTCTCGCCAATTAACAAATTTATTGCTTCTATTATAAGGGTTTTACCGGCGCCTGTTTCACCTGTCAGGACATTGAGGTTTTTCTGGAATTTTATCCTGGCATCATCTATTATTGCGAAGTTTCTTACCTGTAGTTCCTTTAACATATACTTTGAAATAAAGCCAAAAGTTTAAATTTATCTTTAAATTCTCTCTATGAATTTTTCCCTAAAAACTTTAAAAAATATATTTTCCTTGAAAGTTATGAATTTTAACTTTAATTCTGATTTTTTTACTTTAAGCAAGCAATTCTCTTTTATGCATAAAGTCAGCACTTTCCCATCCACGCTTACGCTGTCCTTCTCATTCCTTGAATTTATCATTATCTCTATCTTATTGTCAGGATCCAGTATTATGCTCCTGTTTAAAAGAGTGTGCGGGCATATCGGGGTTATTATTATAACATTGCTTTTTGGCTCAACTATGGGCCCCCCGGCTGAAAGAGAGTATGCAGTTGAACCGGTAGGCGTTGAAACTATCAATCCGTCTGCGGCAAATTCCTTTATCGGTATCCCATTAACAATAATTGTAAACCTTATAATTTTACCAGTCATAGACCTGGTTATTGCAAATTCATTTAGGGCTATGGTAGGAATTTTTTTGTCTTTCACTGTAATATTATTCCTGTAAAACCTGCATTCTATAAGCATCCTTTCTTCTATTCCAAATTTACCCTCGAGCAATTTATCTATAGCTTTATACATATCACCGGTTTCAACAACAGTTAAAAAGCCAAGGTTACCTGCATTTATTCCCATTATTGGGATGCCCCTTTCGAAAGTATATTTCGAAGCTCTTAAAAAAGTCCCGTCTCCCCCTACTGCTATAATCATGTCATTGCTTTTAATAAAATCTTCCTCTGAAACGGAAGGAAGTGAATATTCCCTCGAAACCTCTTCTTTCTCCAGTAAAAGCAGGTTTATATTATTGCCTTTTCCAGCAATATAATCATAGATTTTTTTGGCAACCTCGATGGTTTCTTTTTTTTCGTTATTTGAAACTATTCCAATATTTTTCATTTTATGACCAATAATTATTAAGATTTACTAAAATAAAAATGCGCTCCGTCAACGACATCTCTGATTATTTTATCATAATCCTGGATATAT
This sequence comes from uncultured Actinomycetota bacterium, assembly GCA_964455605.1. Lineage (GTDB taxonomy): Bacteria > Actinomycetota > Humimicrobiia > Humimicrobiales > Humimicrobiaceae > JAQVEM01. The sequence continues at coordinate 19,782 of CAYVWW010000002.1, forward strand.
TTATTTTCTTTATCTATTTTAATTAAAAAAATCCAGAACTCTATATTTCCTTTTGCCCCTTTTATCTTTGAATAAGTAAAACCTTTTATCCTTGCAGGGAACTTCTTAATATGTTCGCTAACATCCGTTAGCACCTTAACATGCAAGCACTTACTTTTTATTATACCCATATCCTCCACTTCATTCCGCGCTAGCTCAAACTGGGGTTTTACCAGAAGCAGTATATTCCCACCCTCCCCCGTCAAATCCACAATCTTATCAAAAACTTTTCTTATAGAAATGAATGACAGGTCAACAACAGTAATATCTGATTTATACGGAAGTGTTCCGGTGTCAAGATTTCTTATATTCGTTCTCTCAAGAACAATTACATCCGGAGATTTTCTAATCTCCCATGACAGCTGGCCATAACCCACATCTATGCAGATTACTTTGCTGGCCCCCCTTTTTAAAAGAAAATCAGTAAATCCTCCTGTCGATGAACCTACATCTACGGCCTTCTTTCCACCGGCATCTATATTAAAATCATCAAATGCCCCTTCTAATTTCAATCCACCTCTTGATACATATATTTTCTTTGTAGCTACCTCCAGGCTCGCTTCTTCCCCTACAACCGAGCCTGGTTTTTCAATGACCCTTCCATCTGCCTTTACCTTACCAGCCATAATAAGCGCTCTGGCTTCCTTTTCATCGGCAACAATTTCCTTATCAAGCAGAACCTTTATTATATTCTTTTTCCCTTTCCCTTTAATATCCTTTATGCCTTTCTTGAAATTAAAAATCTGGCTATTTTTACCAGCCACTCATAATCTATATCCATGCTTTCTACTATTGAAACCGCATTATTTATTTTTTCTTCTGCAATTGCCTTTGACTTCTCCAGGCCCCACATATCAGGAAAAGTATTTTTATTCTGAATGCTGTCTTTTCCTGACGTCTTGCCTATCACGTCCCTGCTTGATGTAACATCCAGTATGTCATCCGTTATCTGGAAGGCGAGCCCCAGATTTTCAGAATATTTCGTAAATTTATTAAGGTCTTCAGCGCTTGCTCCTGAAAGTATTGCCCCACATCTAACAGAAGCGGAAATAAGCTTTCCTGTCTTATTATTATCCATATATTCGAGTTTTTTCCTGCTTATCTTCTTACCGGTATAATAGACGTCGACCACCTGTCCTGCTGCCATTCCTTCCGCACCTGAAGCTCCGGCAATTTCTTTTAGTACCCTAACTTTTTTACTGTCATCCGCAATCTGGTATTTCAGAACCAGATTAAAAGCTTCAGCAAAAAGAGTATCTCCTGTCAGAATGGCTATATCTTCACCAAACTTTTTGTGACATGATGGTTTTCCCCTCCTGAAATCGTCATTATCCATAGAAGGCAGGTCATCATGTATAAGCGAATACGTATGTATAAACTCAATGGCACATGCAGTTGGGAGAATATTATGGTAATCTTTCCCGAGACTCTTAGAAACCAGAAGGCACAACACCGGCCTGAACCTTTTCCCTCCATTCCTTATGCTGTATTCTATTGCTTTCCTTAAAATATAAGGGCTATTCCTGTATTTGCCAGTATAATAAATTAAACTTTTATTTATCTCGCTTGCAAGGAATACCGGATAAAGATTATCCTTATCGGTCACTTTATTTTTTTTAGAGGAAAAATACATAAAAATTTAAAATAAAATCAATAAAAACAAAATAAATTATACAGCGCAGGGCTTTTAATATAAAAAAATGTTTACTGGCCGGACTTATTTATATTATCTAAAATCTTTCCGAGTATGCCATTTATAAATTTAGGGGTATCTTCCTGCT
>CAYVWW010000003.1:0-20364 GCA_964455605.1 uncultured Actinomycetota bacterium
ACCCGGGCCTATAACTCCAAGGCGAATCTTATCCATAATTTGTCATCTCCTTTTTTATAGTAAAAGATATTTTTTCAGCAGGAAAATTTACTTATTTTTATATGTTAAAGTATTTTATAAAAAAATTTAAAACCCCTGTATGCAGGGAAACGAAAAAAATTATTTTATTTATACCTTATAGAAAAAGGCATATATTTTGAATTATACAACTTAAGGGACGGAAGTTAAAATAACATACGAAATTGTTAGAAGATGATTAATCGCTGCGAAGTTATAAGAGGTTACTTTAGAAACTGTGTTCAGGAAGGCTTTTTTAACATCGAAGCCTTCCTGAACAATCTTAAACAATCTTTTATTTCTTTGACATTATCCCTATTATTACAGCTACGACTCCGATTACCATCTTTGTAATGGCGTGCCACATAGGTTCAGTACCTATGGCTAGACTAGGAATAACTGCCATTACTCCCATTACCAGGACCAGAATACCCACAACTATTAATGAAACCCTTGCCAGCATAGTGCTTCCTTTCCCCGAAGTTTATAATTAGCTTATTAGACGATATGATATCTCTAATGTTTCGAAATTAAAATACTTTCGTATATAAAGCACAAATAAATTAAAGTATTAGATACTTTTGTCTAATACTAATTAATAATAATAATTCAACCAGATTTTTCTTTTTATGCCAACCATGCGGAAAAGATTAGATGTATGATAATTTAAATTGAAATATGTAGCTTAATATGGCCTGCTAATTAAAATCCATCGTAAGGGAGATAATATTATTAAAATTCACCCCTGAAAAGCGTTCCTTAAATATCCTATAGTAATAAACTTCTTCTTTGTTCCTTAGCATAACATTTTCCGGCAGTCTTCTTTCTTTCTCAAATTCCTCATCAGTTATCATATCTTCTATTTTTTTATCCAGTGTATCCTCTATGCCCGAACCTTCCCAGAACTTGTCTTTCTCTCTCCATGTTATATTATCCGGCAAATAATCTGACGCCACTTTCCGTAATATATATTTGCCCGCTTTTTTATCTTTCCTTACTTTTTCCTTTGGAGGTATTCCCAGAACAAAGTTTATAAGGCTTTCGTCCAGTATGGGTAGTTTCACATTAACACCATAAGCATTGGCTACCCTATCAACCCTCTGCAGCGCACTATTATGAAGAGCGCTTATTGCTTTAACTATCTCCTTTTGAATCAATTTTGAAGAATTAAATTCCAGAAAGTAATTATAGCCAGCAAATAGCTCGTCCCCTCCCTCTCCGGAAAAGACTATATCGGAAGAAGATGAAATTTTTGAAACTATCATATTGCCCAGCGAACTCCTGACCAGCGGAGCATCAAAAGATTCCAGACTGTACACGACTTCCGGTATGCTTGAAAAAAGTTCGTCAACGTCCAGCTTGTACTCCGTATGAACTGTCCCGAGGTGTCTTGCAACCTCCCTCGCTGCCAGAATGTCAGGTGAATTTTCAAACCCGACAGAGTATGTATATACATTATTAGAGAATTCTTTCAGCAGGGCCGCTACGATACTCGAATCAAGCCCGCCGCTCAGCCAGACTCCGAACGCGAGATTGTCGCCGGATATTCTTTTATCAAACGATTTTAGAAGATAGCCCTTTAGCTTATCTTCTATTTCTCCGGGTTCCATGCCTTCTATAATGGGGTAATCATCCGCCCCTATCCTTTTTATCTTCTCGGGGCTTTTAAAACCTGACATACAGGACCCAGGAGGCAATTCCATGACATCCCTGCCAGAGCCCGCCAGAGATTTTACCTCTGAAGCAAATATTAAATTGCTATCTTCTCTAAGATAATAAAGCGGTTTGCTTCCGACCATATCCCTGATAAGATAAAGCCTATTATTTATATCTTTCAATACCAGGGTAAAAGAGCCCTGGAACTCACTGAATATTTTTTTACCTGCGTTATTATACAGGGAAGATATCTTACAAATGTCAGATTTATCTTTGCCTTCATTTTCAACTCCATATTTCAGAAGCAGGTTATCCAGGTTATAAATCTTACCATCCATTAAAATGATATTTCCCTCTTCCTGCTTTTCCAGTTCGTAGTTGCTATTAATGCCGATATAACTACCCTGGATATCGTAAATTTCCCTATTTTTACCCCTGTGCGATATCCTTTCAAGCAGTAAATCTATTTTCTCTTTATTCTTCTTCTTACTTCCTTGTCCAACTACACCTGCAAGTCCGCTCACTTTTAATCACCTCATAATAAATAAAAAAATTCCATGCAGCTCAAATCAAAATATTGGATAGATAACTCTAAAATATACTGTCTAAGCCAAACATTAATAACCCTAACAAATTTCAACCGTCATGACAAGGCGCTAAAAATTACAAAGCAGCCATAATTAAGAGGTAAAAGTTAGAAAATCATAATTTACTTTTGATTTCAGGTATTTTTTCCTGTGCGGCTTCTAGGCCCCTCTGGATTATTTCACTACCGTGCATCAGGTCAAAAAAACCAAAATCTCCTACTTCAGGTTCAATAACAACATCTGCATTTCTGACACAGCACTTTACAAGTTCCTGTTGTATTATACTAAAACTCGTATCAAGCACTCCCTTTACTGAAAGATTTTCGGGAATACTTTTCCGCATGATTCCTGCTCTTTTAATATTAAAGATTTTTTTCTTCTTATCTCCATTGATGTTGTCTTGCTGGTAATCCAGTTCTTCTCCCCCGGATTCTTTCCTGCTCATTTCTTCCCTCAAAAACCGTGCATATTTCTCTTTATCCTTTTTAAAGCTTATAGATGAAGCAATGGCAAAATTAATATCACCAAAAATTTTTAATGATTCTACCGGCAGCGGCTCTATTATCCCGCCATCCACAAGTATTTTACCATTAAGATATACTGCGGAAATAAAGCCGGGTATGGAAATCGACGCTCTTACCGCATCAACCAGCTTTCCTTCGGATAATATAACCTTTTCCTTTTTTACCAGGTCTGTCGCAATGCAGCAAAACGGTATCCTGCAATCATCAAAGGTTTTATCCCCCAGAAATTCCTTTAAAACTTCCTCAATCCTGTTTCCGTTTATAATTCCGGTCCTTGATAGCGCAAGGTCTGAAAAAAACAAAAAGCTTTTCCAGTCTATCGACCTGACATATGACTTCATCTCGGCTATAGTCACACCTGTTGAATAAAAAGACCCTATAATAGCCCCCATGCTCGTCCCGGCTATTGCCTGTGGCTTTGCTCCTATTTCTTCGAGCACTTCCAGGACACCAACGTGTGAAAGGGCTCTGGCAGCCCCACCACTTAATGCTAACCCAACTTTTCTTTCCTTTTTAAAAAACCTCAATTACCTGCACTCACCTTCCATCTGCTCAATAATTCAAATAATAAAAAGAGCTTAATTTTTTTAAGAGCCATATTCAAATTTTATTATCTTATTAAGTATATATTATCACAATCAAATTAATTATTTTCTAATACATTCTTTTAAATCCAGCCAGCTTTATTTACAATAAGTACTTTGTAAAGTAAAATCTTTTTTGCCGGTAAGATTATTTATAACCTTATGAAGGATAAAAATATTAAGAATTTTACTTTTTTTACCTTAGTAATACTCATATCTCTTACAATATTCATAAACCAGGCGTGCAGTAAGATAGATTTTGAATTTTTCGGATTGAAATTAGGCGGGGAAACTGAAGATTCTTTAACTGCGGCAGACCCTGGCGAAGAAGACGGCGAAAAAGCCATCGGCAACGAAGACGAAACCACCAGTGGCGATGACCAGGTTCCCTCCCCTGAGGACGATACGTCAGATTCGGAAGAACAGGCTCCGCAATACGATACCACCGAAATTGATGATATCGGCGAGATGAGATATTGCTTTACTGAAGCTATGAAGTTTTACGAAGAAGGTTCCTATTTCCTTGCCGAATATTACTTAAATAAAATAGATGACAGTTACACCATCCTCAGGGACCATATTCTTTATTATATGGCAAAATGCCTCCTTATGCAGGAAAAATACAGCAGAGCTGAGGAGTACTACCTTAAATTGATAAACGAGTATCCAGAAAGCATATGGGCGGAAAAAGCGAGCATTGAATATGCTGACATATTTTATATCAAGGAAAATTACACGACTGCTGAAAAAAAATATGAAAATTTCCGGACTAATTTTCCAGATTCTCCGTATATGCCCTACTGCATATTCCAGCTTGCCATATGCCAGGAAAGAATTAACAAAAAAACCGACGCCTTTAATAACTACGTGGAAATCTGGCTTGATTTTCCCCTGAACGAATATTCGGAAACCGCAATGGACAATTTAAACAGGCTTTCAGAAGAAGGAGTAGCAGAAAAGTTCGTCCCATCTCCAAGCCAGCTTTACAACAGGGGTGAGATCTTTTTAAATTCTTACAGCTACCAGGAGGCGCTTGATGAATACAACACCATCCTGACAGATTACTCTCTGGACAGCCTGTCTCCTCTGCTGCACAGCAATACCTTATATAAAATAGGGATGTGCCATTTCCGGCTCCGCGAGTACAGTAAGTCAAAAGAATACTTCACCCAGTCATACGAAAAGAACTCATCAGGTACTTATGCGGATGATAGCTTATATTACATGGGTATGGCCCTTGCCAATCTTGGCAATGACAATGAAGCGATATCATATTATCAAAAACTTTTAAATTTATTCCCCTCCAGTAATTATAGCGACGATGCACTTTATAGAATCGGCAGGATTTACTCTTTAAGCGGAGATTACTCAAATGCGGCTATATATTTCAATAGAATCCCTTCGGAATACCCGAACGGCGATAAGCTTCCTGACGCCTTATGGGAACTCGGTATGATACAATACAGGTCAGACGATTACAGCTCTGCAAAGAAAACATTTTCCAGCTGCTCATCATCATACAGGGGTAGCTCGCTTGAAGAGAAAGGGCTCTTCTGGCAGGCAAAGTGCTACCAGAAAATAGGGGACAACGATTCTGCAGCAGAACTATATAAAGAAATTATAGATATTTGCTCATATTCATACTATACTTTTGCCGCAAGGGATGCACTTGATGGGCTGGGCATAGATATCAAGATAAAAAAGATAAATAATGAATTAAACCCTGAAAATTTTACCTACTCGACGGCAATTTTAGGAACATCCACCACGCAGGAAGATGGGACTCAACCAGCTACTGAATCTGAGATAGATAAAGAGAGCGAATTCAATCATATTGACAAGGCAATCGAACTTTTAAACCTGGAATTTTTTAATAGCGCGTCACTGGAAATAAAAGCTGCAAGCACTGAACTTGAGGAGTATCCTGAAAGGACTGTCGAAATTGCAACACTGTTTCTCGAATCTAATAATTACTCAAGCGCCATTAATATAATCGGAAAAAATCTTAAAAAATTAAAATCGGAGATAGATGAATATTATATCGACTACCTTTATTATCTTTCCTATCCATACGGTTATAAAGAAACTGTCGAAAAATACAGCAATCAGTACAACCTTGACCCGTTATTCACGCTGGCAGTAATAAGACAGGAAAGTAATTTTATGTCCGACGCAATTTCATACGCAGGCGCCAGGGGCCTTATGCAGATTATGCCTTCTACGGGAGAGGGCATCGCAGGCCAGATAGGGATCGGGGGGTTCGACGTCAGCATGTTGCTTGACCCTGAAATAAATATAAGAATGGGTACTTATTATCTCAGGCAGCAACTGGATAACTTCAGCCAGAATGAGTATTATTGCCTTGGCGCATATAACGGCGGACCCGGTAGAATGAGCGGCTGGGTTTCCGGAAGAGGGAGCAAAGATATAGATGAATTTATAGAAAGTGTCTCCTATGAGCAATCAAGAGAATATATAAAAAGAGTCATGGGGCATTATTACTTCTATCAGATGCTTTATGAAGAATAAAAAAACTTCCGCATTGCCTGCTCTCCCGCAGCTTAAAAATTGCTGTACCGATACCTGACAATATTATTTATCAAAAAGCCAGGTAGAAATATATCTTTCTCCGGTATCCGGTAAAATAACCACGATATTTTTATCTTTCGATTCATTTCGCTGCGCTACCTTCAATGCAGCCCACATTGCAGCGCCACCCGATATTCCCGTAAGAATACCTTCTTCCCTTATTACTCTCCTGGCCATAGCAACTGCATCCTTATCAGAAACTGTTAAAACCTCGTCAATAATATCTATATTCAGCACTCCCGGAATAAACCCTGCCCCTATTCCCTGTATTTTATGGTTACCCGGTTTGCCTCCGGAAAGAACAGGCGAACCGGAAGGTTCGACTGCGATTATCTTTATAGCAGAATTTTTTTTCTTTAATGTTTCGCCCACACCGGTTATCGTGCCTCCTGTCCCGACTGCCGAAATAAAAATATCAACATTCCCTCCCGTATCCCTCCATATTTCTTCAGCAGTGGTCCTGCGGTGAACACCAGGGTTTTCGGGATTATCAAACTGTCGGGGCATAAAGCTATCTTTAATCTCCTTATGGATTTTCTCTGCTTCCTCCATGGCACCCTTCATCCCCAGGGAGCTCTCTATAAGGACAAGCTCAGCGCCAAAAGCAGTAAAGAGTTTTTTCCTCTCCATACTCATTGAATCGGGCATAGTAAGAATTAACCTGTATCCTCTTGCAGCACATACAAAAGCAAGCGCAATACCGGTATTCCCGCTTGTTGCTTCTACTATAACAGTCTCTTTATTTATCAGCCCCTTTTCTTCGGCAGCTTTAATCATTGAAACCCCTATCCTGTCTTTTATGCTGGAAAGGGGATTAAATGACTCTATTTTTACAAGAATAGTGGCATTCGCTTTCTCCGCCAGTCTGTTGATCCTTACGAGAGGGGTGTTTCCCGTTGTCTCGGTTATATCGTTAAAAATATTAACCATTATATTTCTCCCCGCTTTATAAAAATACAGATAATATAAAGAAAAACTTTCTTAAAGCTCCCTGCATATTATAAATATTGGAACTCATATAATCATATATTGAATACTTGCAAAATTTAAAAAATGTTACCCTGCCGACCATTCGAATCAACTGCATAGCCCTATATCATTTTTTCTTAAAATTTCTTCAGCTCTGTTTATATCAGCAACGTTCATTACTATCCTTGTCCCGGCAATTACATAAATATAATCTATACTTATGCCTTCTCTCGCCATTATGTTAAGAATTTTATAAAGCTCACCGGGCCTGTCTTCTATCTCAACACATATAATATCTACCAGATGAATTATGAAACCTTCATTTTTAAGAGCTTCGCTTGCCGCCTGAACATCAGAAACCACAAGCCTCAAAACCCCATAATCTTTAGCCTCTGTCGTAGAAAAACCAAGTAAGTTTATATCATGCTCTTTTAAGACTTCTGCCACCTTCGTAAGGCGCGCTGACTGATTCTCCATAAAAACCGTTAATTGTTTTACAGACATCCTATCCACACTCCACTAATTCATTTTTATAATTCTCTTAAATCACCTATTTAAGCCCCGGTAACCGGAGCATGATTTCCCGGAAAAAGCTAAAATATGCAATTTTAATTATATTATAATAATTAAAGCATACTTTCCACTTCAAAAAAAATTATAAGACCTCTTATATTTATTTTTTTTTTAATATAATATATCTAGATATGGAACATAAGATAAGGAAACAATCCAGACGGGATATAAATTATAGATATTTCATATATGCTATCATAGTGATAGCTCTACTACAGTTTGTCACCCTGAAATATTTTTACCGTGAGAAGACATCAAAAATTCCTGATAATCTTTTCGTCTCAAAGATAAGTTTTCCTATTTCAGAGCTTGTCCTTGATATAAACCACGGGGAAACACAACCACCGGAATCCGGAGATTCCGGTTCAACCGCTGCGGAAGAAGATACCGGCACCGAAACTGAAACAGACGAGCCCGCGGACACAACCGATAAAACAGCTACCATTGATTTAAGCGATATTCAGAAAGAAATTACCCTTAAAGCCCTTGAATTTCTTGAAGAAGAAATAGAATACGGATACCAGGTCTTTTCGAGTGGTTATCCTGATAACAATGTGTGGGTCTCAACCGATTTAATATCAATGACACTGAATGATTGCGGTTATGACCTTATGGAATTAATGTATAAGGATATGCTTGAACATAAAGAAGATTACCCGCTTGACGCTAAGGGAAGAGGGACACCTATAAAAAACATTGATTTTAGAGATGTTATTTTCCAGGAAAAATTTTTTAACCGCAATGCCCTGACAACACTTCCCCATGAATATGACCCGGAAGACGAAGACAGGAATTTTCTATGGCAGTCAGGCGACATAGTTTACTTTAGATTTGATGAGGATACTCCTGATAAGGACCGTGGCGGATTTGTTTCTCCCCATACCAGCGAAAATGGTACACCACTGGTAATTATGATTTATCCGGAAACCAATAAACTTGAAGAAGTCGATGTGCTCCAGAAATATGAAATAATCGGCCACTACCGCTACCCGCAACCAGAGGTTGACTGAGTCACAGTGAAATCTCAGGAAAAAACGAACGGGTTAAAGTTTGTTTTATAATCAAAAAAGTCAACATTTTCAACTTTTTTAAGAGTATTTACAACTTTATAGGTAATGGGCGTAAATAAAATTTCAAGAGAAACCTTGAATATATAATTTGATATGATTATAAGCAAAACCATACTATTGTCATAAACACCCAGAAACGCAATAAGAACAAAAATCAAGGTATCTATCCCCTGGCCCACTATCGTAGAACCTATCGTCCTGGCAAAAAGAAACTTTCCTCTGGTGAAAACCTTCATTTTCGCAAGTATATAGGAGTTTGAGAATTCTCCGGCAAAGTAAGCTATCAGAGAAGCTGTTACAATCCTGGGAGTCTGTCCCAGTATGGCCATATATGCTTCCTGGTAATCCCATCCGCTTGCAGGCTTAATCAAGCCAATAATTCCAAGGGTAAAGGACATAATAAGCGCGCAGAAGAAACCTATCCATATAACCCTCCTGCTCCTCCTGTAACCATAAACCTCGGTCAATATATCACCAAAGATATAAGAAAGAGGGAAAAGAATCGTCCCGCCATCAAATGTAAATTTCCATATATCTACAATTTTCGAAGAAGCGATATTTGAAATAAGAAGCACCGCAACAAAAAGACCTGTTATCAGGTCAAAATATTTATAATTTCCCTGCTTGATAGATTCCTGACCTGGAATGAAACTCATTCATTACTCCTGACATATAATTTTTTATTTGTCTTTTTACTACCGCTATTCTATTATTATGTTAGTATAAAATTTATAATATGGAAGATTTAAACATATAAGTTACTAAATTGCCATAAAAAATTGCAATATTAATACTTTTAAATTTACGGAGGTTACCATCCGATGAGCCCGGAAAAAAATTTTGATAAGACTGTTACATATTTCGTAATAGGTGGCGCCATAATAGGAGCTATTGCTGGCTATTTCGTAAAAAAAGTAGGTCCTAAAAACATAATGACCTTACTGAAACAAAAAAATATCATTCCCCCATCGGTATCGAATTTAATTAATGAATTTACCTCCAGGAAAGAATCTTAAATATAGAAATCGCCACTAACTTATAAGTTAATGCCGGCAACCTCTTATATGACCATGGTTAATTAGAGATAAAACCGTAATCTATATAACTATTCCCTTTACAGATATGCGCTCCCTGAAATTACCTTTTCAGCGGGCTCTTTTTCATAACCATGAAATAATATACAACTGCGGCAATACCATTTAACTGTGTTACGAAGAAAGTTACGATAAGAATTACGAGCCAGATTGTTTTAGCATTTTCTCCACCCGTACCCACCGGGAACTCTTCCGGTTTCCTTTTTGTGCAATCGACAAGAGCAATGATCCATACCACAAAGAAAAACAGGCCGACAAGTCCCGTAACAACCATTACACATATCCATACGCCAGCAGCCAATGAAACAGCCGTACCGCCAACAACCCCAGCTACTCCTTCAGCGACTTCTTCCTCGGTGCAGGCTGCACCCATAAGCATTACGGATACAACTAGCATAAGAATGCTCCATGACAATATCTTCTTCATTATTCCTCGCTTTCCCTACCTATTGGTTTACTTATAAACAATTAACTTAAATAAATATTCCCTTATAATCTTTTATTATAAAATTTTAGAAAAAATCAATCCATAACTTTAGAAAAAATTACTGGTACACGTTCTCCCTTATCGCTGGGGAATCAAACCATGAACCGGATATCTTATAATCCCCATCTGCATTTTTAGAAACGACAATCGTAACTCTAACTTTTTCACTTTCCCCGGTATAATCAGCAAGGTAAACAACAATATCCATCCCTTTCTGGATCCCTGATGTCGAAAGCTTCTTTGAATCCCGCACATACTCACCTGAAGTTTCTTCCAGGTAGGTGGAGAATTTTACGAATTCTTCTTCCGGCACTGCCTGGAGCATCTCCTCGCTCAGGTCCTTTTTATAACTTCCGTAATCTCTGTCACTAAGGGCAATAAGAAAATTTTCAGTAGCCGCATCTGCGAAAGATACCGCTTCTTCACTTGCTCCAGCACAACCGGAAAGAGTTGATATAATAGCAAGAGATACAAGCACCACAGGTATAAAAAATTTTCTTGTTATTAGCATTTAAGAACTCCTCATAATAAATTTTACTATTAGTATAATATACTATCCTGTTTCCTATGCAATGATAAATATAAAGACCTTATCCATACACATTAACAGCTCTATGCACGACTACTATTACCCCTACAGTCCAGATAGCGCTTCTAAATCAATCTCTAGAAATATTATTAAGGTATTATCCCTGCCGGCAGATAATGCAAAAAGCTGTTTATCTTCAGTGCTGGAAGCGACCAGGATTGTCTGTCCGCTTTCATCATTTACCTGTTGCCCGGTCTGTAACTGCATTATCTCCCACTCATCACTTTCAAATGAACTATAATAATAAAGAACTTTCGATTTAGTGTCAGGGGTCGAATATACAGTAAAAATTAACTCCTGCTCCTTTATTTCATCAGGGAGCTGCTCAAGAGATTCTAATTCCTTTTCAGATATATCTGCTCCATATTTACTGATTGTATCAAAAATCTTTCCCATATCGCTTTCTGCCTGCATTAACAACGTTGAACCGGGATATATAAGTTCGTTTTCTACAACACTTTCATCTATATCCTCTCCCGCTCTTATTTTCACTCCTATTAATTTTCCAATAAGTGAATATACTGGACAGGTACAGCTACTCAAAATCATTGATATGCTTAAAAATAATAAAACAGCTACTAAAATAAGTTTCGTGCCTGAAAAGATTTTTTCATTTTTCATTTTAGCTCCCCCTAAACAATAAATAATGTCCTATCTGTTAAGACATAAAAATATAATTTACTTTAAATATATCCTGGGGATTCTGCTTTTAATCATGCAGACAATTTCATAATTTATTGTCCCCATTATTCCTGCTATCTCCTCCGCAGTTATACTCTCCCCTCCGGAGCCGCCTATTAAAACAACCTCGCTGCCTACCCTTATATCATCATTGTTCGCAATATCCGTAATATCTACCATAAACTGGTCCATAGTTATATTGCCTACCACCAGTGCTGATTTCCCATTTATTAAAATCCTCGCCTTATTGGAAAGCAGCCTCGAATAACCATCCCCATAACCCACAGGTATCGTGGCTATTACACTCTCCCTCGCAGTTTTAAACGTCCCGCAATAAGAAACCTGGCAGCCTTCAGGAAGTTTTTTAATAAAAGAAATTTTAGCTCTTAAAGAAAGCACCGGTTTTAAACTTAATATGGCTTCCCTTGCTTCCCGGCCAAGCCACTTATCATAATCAGTGTCATATGGATTAAGCCCGTATATGGAAATCCCGGTCCTTACCATATCAAGATGCATATTTTTGAATCCGAAAAAAGCCGGGCTGTTTGCGCAATGGTAAAATTTAGCAGATACTTTTCCCGCTTTTATTTGACTAATAGCTTCTTCAAACCTTCTCCACTGAAGCTCTGTATAAGAATCGCCACTTATGCTTGCGCAGGCATAATGCGTTGAAATGCTTTCAATTTTTAAATGAGGCAACATGGAAATTTTTAGAATCTCGCCGGGAGCTTCCTTAAAATTTATCCCTATCCTGTTCATCCCGGTATCTATATTAATATTGGCAGTAGCATCCGTATTGACTCTTGCGCATTCAGACGAAATGAATTGAGCCGACCTGTATGAATTTACCGTTAGAGTAATGTCATTCCTTATAGCTTCTTCTACCGCTTCAGGGGGACTCTCACCCAGCACATAAACAGGCGCAACGATGCCTGCTCTTCTCAGTTCCATACCCTCTTCGACCATTGCCACGCCCAGCGCATATGCTCCACTTTTTATCGCCTGCTCTGAAATCTCTACTGCTCCGTGACCATAGGCATTTGCTTTAACAACCGCCATTATCCTTACATTACCTGAAGCCGAGTAAGACTTTATTTTTTTGATATTGTAAGAAAGATTGGATAGATTGATCTCAGCCCAGGCATACCTTTTATTTATGATGGGATTTTCTTTCATAATGTTTCTCTAAAAAACAACTATTTTTTCTAAATAATTGACTTTACGATATCCCGCCTCGTAATTATCCCTACGAGATTACCTTCATCGTCAACGACAGGAACCCTGTTAATATTATATTTTATCATCATGTCTGCAACTTCACTTACAGGCATATCTTCCCTGACTGTCCTGACATTACCGGTCATAATGTCTTCTACCTTTGTCCCGAGATATTTTTTAAGAGTCGTTTTAAATTTATTCAGACTGTCAAGGTAAATAATACTATCAAGCAATTTAAAATATCGTGGAAAATGGAGGTCCGTGCCTTTAACGATAATGTCTCCCTCGGTGGCAATCCCGACCATTTTACCGCTTTCATCCAGGACAGGGACTCCGCTTATATTATTTTTTATTAGTAAATTAGAGAGTTTTTCTATAGATTCATCTTTGTTTATGGTTATTACTTTTTTTACCATAATATCTTTCGCTACAGTTTCTTTCATTTTTAACTCCATTCTTTACTGATAATGTTTAACTGCATAATTTCAAAATAAATATTCTGCCTAATATTTCATTTCTTCTATTTTAAGGAATACTCTCTTGATGCCCTCTAAAAGATCTGTCGCCACCAGGGCAGTCTTACTTGTCTCCTTTACCATAATATCAGCTGCCAGACCATGAATATATACCCCGCTTACAGCACTGTCTATCAAACTCATTCCCTGGCATAACAGCGAACCAATGATACCTGTAAGTATGTCTCCAGTCCCTGCCGTCGCAAGCCCCCAGTTGCCTGTCGGGTTAATAAAGGTCTTTTTATTATAGTCGGAAATGACGGTTCTCGCTCCTTTAAGTATAGATGTCACCTTGTATCTTTTTGCTGCCTCAAGATTTATGTCAATCCTATCTTCAAGCGGAACCTTTCCCAGCCCCATCATTAATGACATCTCACCCGAGTGTGGGGTTACTATTACATTACCAACGTCAATATCTTCAATGCCTTCTTCAGCATCTTTCGGTCCGTAAAGAGCATAAAGCCCGTCGGCATCAAGCACTATCGGCTTTTTTATCTTTTTTAGTAACTCCCTAACCAGGAATACCGTGCTTGAATTCCTTGAAAGTCCCGGGCCAATCGCCAGCGCGCTAAATCTATCACTTATTTCTATTATTTCATCCAGACTATTTATATGCAGGGATGATTCCTCCGTCTGCTCAACCGGATATGTAATTACTTCGGTCAGCTTTTCCTCGAAAATATTGTTCAACTCCCATGGGCAGATAAGGGTTACGACTCCCGCGCCCGACCTTAATGCACTCATGCAGGCCATCGATGCTGCTCCCGTAAAGCCCAGAGAACCCGCTATTACCATCAGGCTCCCTACTTTGAACTTATATGTCCAGGAGTCTTTTTCGGGAATCCTTCCAGCTACCCATTGCAGGTTGGGCTCATAGATTTCTTCGTACCCACTGAAATATTTTTCCGGTATGCCGATATCGACCACCTTAACTTCCCCTGTATACCTGGCTCCCGGATAATTCACAAGCCCTATTTTTTTACAGCCGAACGTTATGGTCTTATCTGCCTTAATGGACGCCCCTAAAACTTTTCCGTTATCAGAGTCTATGCCGGAAGGTATGTCTACTGAATAAATAATTAAATTCTGATTTTTTTCTTTAGCAAGATTTACCATTTCAATTACTTCCATTGAGGGGCCGTAAACATCTTTCCCATGAATACCGGTCCCGAATATTGCATCTACCACGAAATCAGCTTCCCCTAAATCTTTCTCGAGCATCAATCTTATATTCTGATCCCCGGAATCTAAATTATGTATGCTGTTCATCCTATTTTCCTGAAGCTCATTAAAATAAAATCTGCTGTCCGGCTTAAACTTATCTTCAGAAGATATAAGGAAAACACTCACCCTCATACCGTAATCAAGTAAATCGCGCGCTGCTACCATTCCGTCTCCTCCGTTATTGCCACCTCCGCAGATAACCACGCCGTGCGCTGCTCTACCTAATTCCTTATTCTCAAAGTCATTGAGTACTTCTCTGGAAACACTGCTGCCAGCATTTTTCATTAGCAATTTCGAATCAATACCATCTTCCATTGCTTTCTTATCAATTTCCGCTATCCGGCTCCCCTTTAAAATTCTGGCTAACCCTTCCGTTTCATCAATATCATTCATTTTAGCCCATCTCCATCCATTAAAAATTGATTATAAAAATATTATTCGAACTAACATGGCAGCACCTTACAGTGCCAGGATATTATCTTTAAATTTATTATACACCTAATTATAAATTATATAATTGCCACCGCATAGGCAACGGCGAAATTTTCGGTGGCTGATACAGATATCTTTATTTCCTTAATTTTAAGTTTTCTTGTAAATTCATAAGTTTTCCCATACAGTTTCACAAAGGGAGCGCCGCTGTCCATATTCGATATTTCGATATCGCTTAAAGAAATATTTTTACTGAATCCCTCGGAAAGTGCCTTCGCGACCGCTTCTTTTGCCGCAAAACGGGCTGCGAAGCTGTGGAATTTCTCCTTTCCCTTACCACTGCAATAATCTATTTCTTTCCCAGTATAAACCCTCTTTAGAAAACCTGAATTGCCTTCTATTGCCGACTTTATTCTATTAACTTCAATTATATCCGTCCCAATTCCATAAATTTCCATAAGCTGCTACTCCACGGTAACGCTTTTTGCAAGATTCCTTGGCTGGTCCACATTCCTGCCCAGGTTCTTTGCTATATAATATGCGTATAGCTGCAGAGGAACGATAGCGAGGATAGCATACAGGCCCTCAAGAGTTTCGGGTATCCTGAAGACATAGTCCGCGTAGTTATCCGTATTTTCATCCCCCATGCTAATTACTGAGAAGATAGTGGCTCTTCTTGCTTTTACTTCCTGAATATTGCTCAGCGTCTTATCGTATACCGAATCGGAAGGCATTATTCCTACAACCACTGTTCTCTCATCCGTAAGGGCTATGGGACCATGTTTCATCTCCCCAGCCGGATATCCCTCTGCATGGATATAAGAAATCTCCTTCAGTTTGAGCGCACCCTCCATAGCTGCCGGAAGGCTATGCACTCTTCCCAGAAATAAAAAACATTTATGTTTATAGGTCCTATCAGCTACCTTTTTTATTTCCCCCGACCTGTTAAGTATATCCTGTATCTTGTCCGGTATTTTTTTTATTTCCTCCACTATTTTCTGAAATTCATCTTTGTCCATATTACCCTTTATTTCTGCAAGATATAAACCCAGAAGATACATTATTACAATCTGCGCAGTAAAGGTCTTGCTGGCGCAAACGCCTATTTCCGGACCGGCATGGGTATAAATCACGGAATCTGCTTCTCTTGCTACCGTGCTGCCCACTACATTTGTTATACCTATTACCCTGGCTCCCTTTGATTTTGCCTCCCTGACAGCTGCGAGGGTATCGATAGTTTCTCCTGATTGCGTTATAGCTATGACCAGGCAATTTTCATCAAGCAGCTTATCCCTGTATCTGTATTCGGAAGAGAAATCCACCTCAACGGGTATTCCTGCCCACTTCTCTATAACCTGTTTTCCTATCAGAGCTGCATGGTATGAAGAGCCGCACGCAATAATATGAATCTTCTCAAGTTTTTTCATATCATCCTTTGACAGATTAAGCTCGTTAAAATTTATACTGCCGGGATTTAATCTGCCCCTCATTGTTTCGCTTACGCCGTAAGGCTGCTCGAATATCTCCTTTAACATGAAATCTGCATAGCCACCCTTTTCAGCGCTAAGAATATCCCAGGAGACCTTGAAAGGTTTTCTTTCAATCAACACCCCTTCTTCGTTGTAAATCTCTACCTTATCCCTGGTAAGCCGAACTATTTCATAATCATTAATCACTATGAAACTCCTTGTATATTCAAGCACAGCAGGAATATCCGAAGCAATAAAATTGCCATCCGGCGAAACCCCAACAATTAGCGGGCTAAATATCCTTGTGGCCACAAGTTCTCCAGGGTTATCGCTTGAAATGGCGACAATAGCTCCCGATCCTTTGATTACCTTTATGACCTTCTTCATAGCTTCAAGCAAACCACCTTCTTTAAACTTCTCAAGTAAGTGGGGTAACACCTCCGTATCCGTTTCAGATAAAAAGCTGTGGCCTTCATTTTCAAGTTCTTGCCTTAGCCGGGCATAATTTTCTATTATTCCATTATGAACCACTGCAATCCTTCCAGAACAATCCAGATGGGGATGGGCATTTAGCTTACTGGGCTCACCATGCGTTGCCCATCTGGTATGCCCTATTCCGCAATTTCCATCCAGCTCCAGGCTTTTTATCTCATTTTCAAGAATGCTTATTTTGCCGGCTTCTTTTGCGATACTGATTTTATGGTGATCCCCGGCACTGCCTCCTTCTGAGTTGCCGTTTATTATGGCAATCCCAGAAGAATCGTAACCCCTGTATTCCAGCCTTTTCAGGCCTTTAATTAAAATATCCTTACATTTCTTATTGCCTGTATATCCAACAATACCACACACTTACATCCTCCAGACTATAACGATTTGCCCTTGCCTGATTAAAAACTTAACAATTCAAAAAAAACGCATTTCTCTTTTAATCAGGGTAATAAAATAATATAACAAAAGGTATAAAAAGAAAAAAATATAGCAAAAAAACTTCCTCCCCCTATACAAACCTATTAAAAAAAGTAATAATATTCAACAGATTTTTCTAACAATTCTTTAAGGAGGGCCCACTTGGATATCATTATAAAAGAAAATTACGAAGATATGAGTAAATATGCTGCAGAGATTATAGCAAACCACATCGAATCGAAACCTGATTGCGTACTTGGACTGGCAACCGGCAGCACACCCATAGGAACCTACAGTGAGCTTATAAGGATGCATAAAGAAGGGCTTGATTTTTCCAGAGTCAGGACCTTTAATCTTGACGAATACCTCGGTGTAGGAATGGACCTGACCAGGCCATATAGTCTTGACCAGAGTTATGCAAGATTCATGTATGAAGAGCTTTTTAAACATATAAATATTAAAAAAGAAAACATACACGTTCCGGATGGGCTCTCAAAAGACCCGGAAGAATTCTGCCACTGGTACGAAACCGAGATAAAGAAAGCCGGAGGCATATACCTGCAACTCCTTGGCATAGGTGGAGATGGCCACTGGGCATTTAATGAGCCCGGTTCATCTCTATCATCAAGGACAAGGGTTATATCGCTTACCAGCCAGACTCTTGATGACAACTATGAAAGTTTCTATAAAAAGGCGAACATAAAAAGGGAAGACATGCCCCATCAGGCAATAACGATGGGTGTCGGAACCATTCTTGAGGCAAAAGAGTTGCTAATGATAGTAAATGGCAGCAAAAAAGCGGGTATCGTTGCAAAAGCGCTGAACGGTCCCGTAACATCAGAGGTAACGGCATCAGCAATACAGAGTTTTAGCGGAAAAGCGACTGTCATTCTTGATAAAGAAGCTGCCTCGGGACTAAAAAAATAAAATTAGCATGTATACATCAATAAATTTCCTCTTTTTCGTGCTTCGTATAAAATAGCTTCATGGAATCTTCTTCTGGCAGGGGCCCTTCCTTCTCAAGAAGGTAAGATATTGCATCTTCCCTGTTTTTTATGGCTTCTCCTCTAAGCTTTTCTATCTTTTCCGGGATTTTCCCTTCGGAAAGGATCTTTTTTATCTTATTGAAAATATCCCTGCTCCCATAAAGCAGCTGTCCCTCATTTAATATTTTCGACGCAACCATAAACTTAAATGCGTTAAAACTTGATTGTTTTTTAACTACATCGATATCTTTAATAATATAATCTATTTCTTCACGGTATGATGGGTTTTTAATGAGATAATATTTTTCCCTGTATATCGAATCATCAAGGTTTTTCTTCATTTTTAAGGGTAAACCCTTAGTTACGATTATTATGTCGAGGTCCGAACCATTCATCATCCTACCTGTCGATGCTTCCGGCCTGGGCTCCCCGTGAGCCATCCCGTAAACGACGTCACCAGCAATTATAAAACTGGCTTTTTCGGCTATTGCATCAGGATTTTCCTGAATTTCGACTATTTTTTTTATTATCTCCCCTGCAAGATTAAACTTTTGCCTGCTTATATTTACTATGCTTCCATGTACTAATTCAGCTTTTTCTACAACCCTTTTGAAATCTTCTTTCAATCCCAGAATTGTATAGGTAAGAAATTCCCTTTTTATAGAGGGGGATAGCCTTGCATAACCTTTAACACAGATATCGAGTCTTAAAAATCTATCTCCGAATATCTTAATTAAAATTTTATCGTTCTTATTGCATTCACGCCAGAGAGAAAGCTCGTCCAGCCCTGATTTGTCACGAAGTTCCTTCCCTATCAGAGGACCTTCTTTTCTTAATATTTCAATGATTTTTTCCATTATAGTCTGGTAAGACTCCCAATGCTATTCTATGCAGCTCTTTCTTCGCACATACTGAATGGAGTGTTTTCCCGGGTAGTATTAGCCCAGCTTATCTTCGACAACTTTAGCTATTTTATTTGCAAGTCTTTTAGTCTCATTTTCATCCGGACCCTCAAGCATCACCCTGCATACCGGCTGCGTTCCTGAGTATCTAACAAGAACCCTGCCCTTGCCGGCAAGTTCTTCTTCAACATCTGCAATTACAGCTTTTAGCTCGGGCACTTCTTCCAGCGGAGCTTTCCTTCTCACTTTTACATTTATTAAAACCTGTGGGAAAGTTCTCATTACTTTTGACAGCTCAAAAAGGGACTTATCCTCTTTTTTCATAACAGAGAGAAGCTGCAGCGCGGTTAAGATTCCGTCACCGGTCGTATGATGTTCCCTGAAGATTACATGACCTGAATCTTCTCCTCCGAGAATACAATTATTCTTTATCATCTCTTCAAGAACATACCTGTCGCCAACTTTTGTCGCTACGTTTTTAATATCCATTTCCTTAAAAGCCATTGAAAGCCCCAGATTGCTCATTACGGTCGTAACCACTGTATTATTCTCCAGGGCATTTTCATCTTTTAACCTCTTTGCGCATATTGCAATAATCTTATCGCCATTTAATACATTACCTTTTCCATCAACCGAAACCAATCTGTCGCCATCACCATCGAAAGCGAGACCTATATCTGCGCCGGTTTCAACAACCTTTTTCGCAAGATTCCCGGGATAAAGAGAGCCGCAATTCAGGTTGATATTTTTTCCATCGGGATCAACGTTTAATGCTATGACTTCTGCCCTCATTTCCCTGAATAATGTAGGGGCAACTTTATACGTAGCGCCATTTGCACAGTCAAGAACAATTTTCATACCCTCAAGGTCAAAATTCTTTGGAAATGAATTTTTAAGAAACACGATGTATCTGCCACTTGCATCTTCTTCCCTTGAAACTTTGCCCAGGTTCTCAGCATCCATTAGCAGCGTGGGGAGTTTCTTTGAAAGTATCAGCTCTTCTATTTGATTTTCTTCTTCATCGGACAGCTTGAAACCTTTTTTTGAAAATATTTTAATACCGTTATCCATATAGGGGTTATGCGATGCGGAAATCATTATTCCTGCATCCGCGTCCAGGTTGGTTGTTAGAAAAGCTATACCGGGTGTAGGCACCGGCCCCACAAGTATTACTTCGGTACCCATTGAGCATATGCCAGCCACAAGCGAACTCTCTATCATATAGCCTGACAATCTCGTATCTTTGCCTATT
>CAYVWW010000004.1:0-20174 GCA_964455605.1 uncultured Actinomycetota bacterium
TTCATCCTATATCGATGATGTATGTGATACTTCTCTGCATCAATTCAATAATCCAGGCAAAATCCAGCGTGGGAGTACCCTGGAAAGATAGAAATTATAACGTTAGTAAAAGGGATTACCTTGATAGTATAGACGGTAATGAACACCAGAAGGTATACCGCTAAACATCGAAATATTACAATAAACCTTTAGATTTAATTATTTTGATTCAGGCCCATTTTTCCTGCAATTGTTTTTTAACTATTCCTGATGTGCCCTGCTACCATATCTCCGACTTCGCTCGTGCTGTAACCCATTTTCCCGGCGCTCATGCTTTCCAGTTTCAGGCAGGCATCTGCCACAGCACTTTCTATAGATTTTGCTGCTTCCTTTTCTCCAAGATAATCAATCATCATTCTCCCGGCTTCTATTGCAGCAATAGGATTAATAACATTCTTACCCGTATATTTTGGGGCGGACCCACCTATTGGTTCGAACATTGACGTCCCGTCCGGATTTATATTGCCACCAGCCGCAACGCCCATTCCTCCCTGGATCATTGCTCCGAGATCCGTAATTATATCGCCGAACATATTTGGCACTACCATGACATCAAACCATTCCGGATTTTTTACAGTCCACATGCAGGCGGCATCAATGTGATTGTAGTCAGTTTCAATCATCTTGAAATTCTCTGCCATTTCTGTGAAAGCTCTGTACCAGAGGTCGCCTACATAGGTAAGCACATTTGTTTTATTGACCAGGGTAACCTTGCCTGCTTTTCCTTCTTCTTTCCTTGCCACGGCAAGATCGAATGCATATTTCAAGCAGCGGTCAACCATATACCTATCATAAACCATAACCTGGGTTGCTATTTCGTAAGGAGTCCCCTTCATTGTCGTGCCACCGTTACCTGTATAAAGCCCGCCTGTATTTTCCCTTACCACTATGAAATCTATGTCCTCAGGTTTTTTATTCTTTAAAGGGCAGCCAACGCCAGGGTAAAGTTTTACAGGCCTTAAATTTATATACTGGTCAAGGGCAAATCTTAACTTTAATAAAATCCCAAGCTCCAGAATTCCCGGTTTGACATCAGGGTGCCCTATAGCGCCAAGATATATCGCCTTAAATTTTTTGAGCTCACTAATGGCGGAATTAGGAAGCGTCTCTCCTGTTTTTAAATACCTGTTTCCTCCAAAGTCGAACTCTGTAAATTCAAAACTTATATTATGTTTTTCTCCTGCAGCTTCAAGGACTTTCTTCCCTTCCCTTATAACTTCGGGTCCGGTTCCGTCACCGGGTATAACTGCTATGTTGCAATGTTTTCGTTCAGCCATATTCTTCCCTCGATATTTATTAATACTTTAAATAATTACTGCTATTATATAAAAATAACCATATATTTCACTAAAAATTTAAAATTATCTTCTTTTTTTAATAAAAGATAGAATATTGCCCTGATTTTATAGGAGCAAAAAATTACTTATTTGTAAAATTACTTATTGATTAATCCTGAGCCCTTTTATTAAAGCACAGGATACATGATGAAAATAGCATCAGGACAAGGAACACGTAGAAGGGGAACCATATCTCATTAAAAAAATCAAATATATCCATAAAAAGCTGGGTAAAGAAAATCCCGGCTGTTATGATTACGGACAATACAAGCGTAATCAGGCTTGCCCTTGTTATATCCTGATACTGCTTTTCATCATACCACTCTCCCGTTCTTTCCCTTATTTTGACTATCAGCCAGTATAAGACTATCAGGATATAGGGAATCACAGCTATCAAGCTAATTGCGACAATACCTGCATCTATTGCCCACGATGGTATCGGATATACATTCGAGTACAATATAGAGAAAATTATAATAAGCACAAGGCCCGAAACTCCGCTTAGTATTCCTATATACTGGGCATTAATAAATATTGAATCATCTCTAAGGACTTTTTCTTCACCTTCGCCATATGCTGACCTCCAGCTGGATATGAGAAGTGCGACCATAAGGATATGAAAAATAAAGTGCAGTGCCTGGCTTATAAAAAGTATTACAAACTCATCCGGTAACCCGAAAACATATTCCTTTGAAATATCGCTTGTAAGAGCCCAGTCTCCAAATAACATAAGAAAAGAAATGATACCAGTAAAAAACAAAAAAGAACGCAGGAAATTATCCCTCTTAAAAAAGTTCAGCTGTAAAATTAAGGCAAACATAGAAAGCAGCCCGGAAAAGGCAAATATCATATACCAAACTGCAACAGGGATCGAATAAACGTTCATTAGGCCTTCGACATCCCCCAAATCAATAATCGTTGCCCTTAGTCTTACAAAAAAAATATTCACGTATATAAAACCGATAATTGAGATAAAACATAAAGCTAAAGTTGTGATATTGCTTATTCTTAATATTTTTTTCATTTTCTTATTCTCCTTTGTAATCTCCTTTATTCAGGAACCTTCTCAATCTTTATTAAGATAAAAAATCTCATCTACGGGTTTTTTAAAAAAATTAGCCATTTTTAAAGCAAGCATTACAGACGGGTTAAACTTGCCCTTTTCTATGGAATGAACCGTAAGCCGGGTTACGCCTAGGGCGTTTGCAAGCTCCTGCTGCGTAATTTCGTTATGCTCAAAGCGGCACTTTCTTAAATTATTTTTAAGTATTACTTTTCTTTCTTTTACCATATAGCTATTTTTATAGATGCCTTCATAAATCAGCAACAATAATAAATGTATATAAATATAGACATAATGTATACTTTAATATACTTTATGTCAATGGCTTTTTTTTATTTTTTATCGGACCGTCTGTAGTCTTCAATATAATATTTTGTAACTTATAAATAAAAAATACGTTTATCATATTAATAACATAATATAAGTAAGGATATTTTAAAGTCACCTGATTTTCGCTTCGTTTACACTAAAGGGACAAAATGTTAGAATTGCCTTACATTTAATATAAAAATATGTTAAAACTTTAAAAGAAAGAGAATATCTATAATGAAAATTTTACTTGTTTATCCAGAATATGAAGAGACATTCTGGAGTTTTAAAAAAATTCTAAACATAGTTGGGAAAAAAGCTGCTTTCCCTCCCCTTGGTCTTCTTACAATCGCATCGATGCTCCCGGATGATTTCGAGAAAAAGTTAATCGATATGAATATAGAGACGTTGAAAGATGAGCACATTAAATGGGCAGACTACGTATTTATAAGTGCGATGATAGTCCAGAAAGATTCATCGAGAATGGTCATAAATAAAGTCAAGAAATTTAAAAAGCCCGTAGTCGTGGGCGGACCGCTCTTTACGACCGGATGGGAAGAATTTACCGATGCAGACCACTTATTTTTAGGCGAAGCAGAGGATATTTATCAGGGCTTTGTCGATGACTTAAAAAATGGTAAACTCAAGAAAATGTATTCCAGCACTAAATTTCCTGATATCCAGAGAACAGCAATTCCTGACTGGAGACTGATTAATGTTAAAAACTATAACTCCCTTTGTATACAGCTTTCCCGCGGGTGTCCTTTCGATTGTGAGTTCTGCGACGTAGTTCTCCTTAATGGAAGAATACCAAGGACAAAAAGCAAAGAGCAACTTATTGATGAGCTTGATGCCTTATACAAAAGGGGCTGGCGTGCCGGAGTATTTTTCGTAGATGACAATTTTATAGGGAAAAAATCCGCATTAAAAAAAGAGTTCCTACCAGCAATTATAGAATGGCAGGAAAAACATAATTATCCATTTTCCTTCAATACCCAGGCATCAATCAATCTTGCCGATGATGAAAAGATTATGGAATTAATGGTTGAAGCAGGTTTCACATCCATTTTTGTGGGCATTGAAACACCCGACTCTGAAAGTTTAAGAGAATGCGGTAAAACACAGAACGAAAACAGGGATTTATTAGAATCCGTAAAGATAATTCAGAATGCTGGTATGGAGGTCCAGGCAGGTTTTATCGTCGGTTTTGACCATGACACGGAAACAATTTTCCAGCGCCAGATAGACTTTATACAAAAGAGCGGAATTGTTACCGCAATGGTCAGCATACTTAATGCATTACCCAAGACCAAGTTATGTAAGAGACTAAAAGAGACTAATAGATTAATAAGGAGTAGCACGGGTAACAATACTAAAATTTCAAGCCTGAATTTCATCCCGAAAATGGATAAGGATGTACTCATGGAAGGCTTTAAAAGAATATCGGCTACTATTTATGCTCCAAAGGCATATTATGAGAGAATAAGAACTCTTTTGAAAGAATACAAACCATTAAGAAAGAAGAGGATGCCAAGATTAAGAATGTACCATATAAGGGCATTTATCGGTTCGATATGGTATTTAGGCATAAGGCAGAAAGGCAGACTTTACTTCTGGAAACTTCTATTCTGGAGTCTTTTCAGGCGTCCGTCTCTTTTCCCATATGCTATCGGCTTTTCTCTTGTCGGAATTCATTTCAGATCTGTATCTTAATAGGATAACCCGGACCGGCATTAGCTTTGCAAAGAGTATATTGCTTAAAAATCGATAACAGGATTTTTTTGATAAATTTCGTTATGCTTTTTTTCAATTATGTTGCCATGTATCAGCGGACTAAAACATCCGGTATTATTTAATTTAAAAATGGACAAGGAAAAATTCGAAGAAATAATTCTCGATACTCTTAATAAGCTCCCTCCTGAATTTAAGAATAAGATAAAAAATCTCGGTATAGTTATCGAAGATGAGTGTGGGGACCCTGCGGTAACAATAAAAAAGAGAGGATACACCCTTGGCTTATACCAGGGGCTGCCATCTATAAAAAAACACGGTAAAATCTATAACCTCCCGGATAAAATAACAATCTATAAAAAAACAATTGAGAAAATAAGCAGAAATGACAACGACCTGGATAAAAACATAAGGAAAGTAGTCCTTCATGAACTGGGGCACTATTTTGGCCTTGACGATAAAAAATTAAGAGAACTTGGCTACTAATTTTAATAATTTCTTTATTAGGTTTTAAGAAATATAAATTATTTTTAATTATTCCACGGCATCCATAAAACTGGTTTTTATTTAGCAATTAAATTACGAATTCAGTGGTATAATTTTTAAATTTAAAAATTATTATGATATATTTTATAAAATATTAAATACTTGATGTTAAAGACTTGATTATAATAGAATAAGAAGAACTATTTATTTTACCGATAGCTGAATATAAAACAAAAAACTTAATTCTGGTTCATATATAAAAAGCAAAACGGGAGTTGATAATATAATGGCACAAGAAAAAAAACATGAATACAGAGAAGTAAGCGCAAGGATACCACGGGAGCTCCCACTGCTCTCGCTAAAAAATAGCGTGGTCTTTCCTTTTCTTGCAACACCGCTAATCGTGGGCAGGAAAAAATCACTTGAAGCGATAAAGGTCGCAAGCGAGGAATATAAAATCATAGTAGTCGTAGCCCAGAAAGAGGAGAATAAAGAAGATGTAACCAGGGAAGACCTCTATGATGTTGGAACCGTATGCGCTATTAGACAGATGGCAAACGTATCGGAAAACGAGATTAAGTGTATCGTTGAAGGCATATCAAGAATAAAGATAAAAGAATATACACAGACGGAACCATATTTCAGGGTAAAAACAGAAAATATCAAAGAGATACCACTTATTGAAGATAGGGAAACGGATAAACTCGGTACCACCATTAAGATGCAGGTTGAAAAATTCATTCATCTTGGAATACCGCTGCCCACCGCTTTCGTAGTGGCGGCGACAAATGTTTCTAAAATCGAGATTCAGGGCGATCTCTTTGCTTCATATCTTCTTACAAATACAGCCCAGAAGCAAAAAATACTGGAGGAAAATGATGTCAGGAAGAGGTTGAAAAAATTAACTGAATTTCTGGAGGATGAATTAAATAAATTCGAGGTACAGTCACAGATAAGAGATAAGGTGCAGAAAGAAGTCGGTAAAACACAAAGGGAATATTATCTGCGTCAGCAATTAAAGGCAATCAAGGATGAGCTTGGTGAATACGATGAGTCTATCGCCCTTACCAAGGACCTTGAAAAGAAATTGAATAAAAAGAAGCTCCCGGAGGAAGCAAGGGATAAGGTTAAAAAGGAAATACAGAGACTTGAGAATATACCCAGCATGTCACCGGAACATTCTTATATAAGAACTTATGTCGAATGGATGCTGGATGTTCCATGGTCGGAAAAAACAAAAGATATACTGGACATTAAAAAAGCGAAAAACATACTTGATGGCGACCACTACGACCTTGATAAAGTCAAGACTCATATCCTTGATTATCTCGCAGTAAGAAAGTTAAAGGGTAAAACGACGAAAGGTCCGATACTTTGTTTTGTGGGTCCTCCCGGAGTTGGCAAGACTTCGCTTGGCCAGTCAATAGCCAAATCGCTTGGTAGAAAATTTATAAGAATGTCAATTGGAGGAATAAGGGACGAGGCAGAAATCCGCGGGCACAGAAGAACCTACGTAGGAGCGCTTCCTGGCAGAATTATCCAGGGACTTAACCAGGTTGGAACAAACAACCCCTTATTCATGCTCGACGAGGTTGATAAAATTGGCGCAGATTATAGAGGCGACCCTTCATCTGCCCTTCTTGAAGTCCTTGACCCGGAACAGAATAATTCTTTCAGGGACCATTATCTGGAAGTGCCCTTCGATTTATCAAACGTAATGTTTATAACTACTGCAAATATACTTGATACAATCCACCCTGCGCTCCTGGACAGAATGGAGGTTATCGAGATTCCTGGCTATAGTTCTGAAGAGAAAATACATATAGCCAAAAAATTCCTCGTTCCAAAACAGTTAAAAGAACAGGGAATAGAAAAATACCATACCGAATTCGAAGATGATGCCATTTTAACAATAATTGAGGAATATACCAGGGAGGCCGGTGTCAGAAACCTTGAGCGCGAAATAGCAAATATCTGTAAAAAAATTGCAAGGGAAATAGTTGAAAAGAAAGAACATCCGAAAAAAATAAATGCTGAAAAAGTAAGAAAGTATCTCGGAGTCTCCAAAATACTCCCAAGTGAAATAGAAGAAAAGAATAAAGTAGGGGTTGCAACTGGTCTTGCTTATACCCCGGTTGGCGGTGACATATTACTAATCGAATCAACTTATTACAGAGGAAGCGGAAAACTAATACTTACTGGAAAACTGGGTGATGTAATGCAGGAGTCCGCAAAAGCTGCAATTAGCTATATACACTCAAAGGCAAAAACCTTTGGCATAAAGGAAGAGTTATTCGATAAATCGGATATACATATCCATGTCCCGGCAGGAGCAATCCCGAAAGACGGCCCGTCGGCAGGCGTATCGATTACTTCTTCACTCGTATCGGCATTTACAGGAATACCGGTCCTAAGGGATGTCGGCATGACCGGAGAAATAACTTTGAGGGGCAGGGTGCTTCCGGTAGGGGGACTTAAGGAAAAACTTCTTGCCGCAAAAAGGGCAGGCCTTAAGAAGGTCGTTCTTCCAGAAAAAAATAAAAAAGACCTTGAAGACATACCTACAAATATCCTTAAGGATTTAAAGCTCGAGTTCGTAGAAAATATTGACGATGTTATAAGGCATACTCTTGAGAAATACCCTTTTAAAGAAAAGACGGCATAATAATTATTCATCCGCTACGGGAGAGTTTTTTAAAAATTAAAACTTTTAGTGTTTAAAATGCCTCTTCCCAGTAAAAATCATCGGAATTTTATTTTTGTTGCAGCTATCTATGACTTCCTGGTCCCTTATTGATCCACCGGGCTGTATAATCGCCTTTATACCATTCTTAGCAGCAAGCTCAGCCACATCCGCAAACGGGAAAAAGGCGTCGGAAGCCATTATGGAACCCCTGCATCTTCCATCCGACTTTTTAATTGCTATTTCCGCCGCATCAACTCTGCTCATCTGTCCTGCGCCAATCCCAACGGTACTCTTATCAAGGGCAAGAACAATCGCATTTGACTTAACGCTTTTTACTATCTGCCAACCAAATAAAATATCATCCCATTGCTCTGGCGCGGGGCTGGTATCGGTAACCACCTTCATATTTTCCCTGCCCTCTATATCTACATCAAAATCCTGTATGAGCATCCCGCCATCAACACCCCTGATATCTATTTTTCTTGATTTGGAATCACTTGAATCTAAACTATTCAAATAATCATCCAGATTAAAATTTATCCTCAATACCCTCAAATTTTGTTTAGCCGACAAAATCTCAAGAGCCTTCTCATCAAAATCAGGGGCTATTAGAACCTCCACATATTTATCAGTTAAGAATTCTGCTGCTTCCGCCGTCCACCTTTTATTACTTGCAACAATGCTCCCGAAGGCTGAAACAGGATCGCAATGGTATGCCTTCCTATAGGCTTCCTCAACGGAATCCCCAATAGCAGCGCCACAGGGGTTACTGTGTTTCATCACCACAACGCAGACCGGAGAAAACTCCCTTACGATACTAAAGGCCGCATTCCCGTCCATAATATTATTATAGGATAGCTCTTTACCCTGAAGCTGCTCCGAACCTGTAAAATTTTCAGGGCCGCTATCCTTAAACTTATAATAGGAAGCCTTTTGATGTGGGTTCTCGCCATATCTTAGATTCTGTATTTTAACGAGGTCCAGTTTAAGATTAGCTTTAAAATCACCTTTTTCGTCCCTATTGTCTCCAGCTTCCCCTAATTCCGGGGTACTGCTTTCCAGGTTAAGATAATCCCTTACTGATACATTCGAATCACTAAAATCAGATATCCTATTTTTAAGGTAATTGAATATGACACTATCATATTCACATGTGTGCTGGAATGCTTTTGCTGCCAGCCGGAAAAGAGTACCATCACTTATTTCCCCTTCATTATCCTTGATTTCCTGACCTATCTTTATATAATCTTCAGGGTCAACCACGACTGCCACTCCTTTATTATTTTTAGCAGCACTTCTTATCATCGTAGGCCCGCCAATATCAATATTTTCTATAGCTTCTTCCAGCGTAACACCGGCTTTTGAAATAGTTTCCCTGAATGGGTAAAGGTTAACTACTACCATATCTATTAACTTCATATTAAGAGAAGAAACCTCACTCATATGTTTCTCGTTACTTCTATCAGCCAGTATCCCCCCGTGAATATATGGATGCAGGGTTTTTACCCTTCCATCAAGCATCTCGGGCGAACCAGTAAACTCCTCGACTTTCTTCACTTTTATTCCTGCTTCTTCCAGCTTTTTGAAAGTCCCCCCAGTTGAAATAATCTCCACTCCTGTATCGCAGAGTAATTTTGCAAAATCAACGATTCCCTCTTTGTTGGAAACACTTATTAGAGCTCTTTTTATTTTTACTTTCATCTTCACTCCCCATTCATATTTTCTTTGCTTAAAATCCTTACTTTCCTGCCATCTATCCTGAGCCTGTCCTCACAGAAATACCTGACCGCAAGAGGATAAATCTGGTGTTCTACCCTGTGTATCCTGCTCTCCAGCTCTTCCACGCTTTCATCCTGTTCAACTTCTACCGGCTTCTGAATTATTATAGGCCCGCTATCAAGATCCTCTTCCACGAAATGAACCGTAACTCCCGTCACTTTTACGCCATAATCAAACGCATCCTTTATACCATGCGTTCCCTTAAAGGAGGGCAGTAGAGCAGGATGGATATTTAAAATTTTGTTCCTGAATTTAGAAACGAATTCGCTGGAAAGTACAAGCATGTAACCAGCCAGCACTATGAGGTCGATTTTCTCACTTTCCAGAAGTTCTATTATTTTCGTATCATACTTTTTTCTATCATCATATTCCAAGGGATTTACAAAAACTGCCTTAATGCCGCTTTCTCTTGCCCTGTCCAGAGCACGAGCATGTTCTTTATCGGAAAGAACAAGGGCTATATCACCATTTAAATCATTGCTTTTACTGTAATCAATAAGTGCCTGCAGATTTGAACCGAAACCGGAAGCAAATACTGCTATTCTCTTTCTATTATGCATTTAATCTTTCTTTATTATTACCTTCCCACTGCCACTGACGATAGTGCCTATATTATAAATTTCTTCTTTCATTTCAACTGCAATTCTTTTTGCCTCTTCAAACTGCCCGGGCGGAATTATCGTAACGATACCGATACCCATATTGAATACCTTGAACATCTCTTTTTTATCTATATTTCCAACCGCCTGCAGAAAACCGAATATTTCAGGAACCTTCCAGCTTCCTTCTTTTATTAAAGCATCCATATCAGGAGGTATCACCCTGTTTATATTTTCATAAAACCCTCCACCCGTAATATGGGCAATCCCATGGACGCTTATTCCGCCTTCAATCATTTTATTTATTATTCCTGGATAAAGCTTCGTGGGTGTAAGAAGAATATCTCCCAGCGTCATATTTTCTGTCCACCAGTATTTTTTGTTAAGTTCTACATTGTTATCATCAATCAGCTTCCTTACAAGGGAGAACCCGTTGCTATGGATACCAGAGGATGCTATACCTGCTATTATATCTCCTTCTTTTACCAGAGAGGGATTTATGACAGCTTCCTTCTCGACTATTCCTACCGCGAACCCGGCAATATCTATTTCATCGCTGCCGCTCATACCCGGGTGCTCGGCAGTTTCTCCCCCTATAAGAACAGCACCACAATATTTACAGCTTCTGGAAATAGATTCTATTATCGTCTTTATTTTTTCTTCATTTATGCTTTCACAGGAAATATAGTCAAGGAAAAAAAGAGGCTTTGCCCCGCAGCATATTATATCATTTATACACATTGCCACTGCATCCTGCCCTATATTACTGTAATTATTCAATCTTTTTGCAAGCATTATTTTCGTCCCCACGCCATCGGTCGAAGATGCGAGAACAGGATTTTTATAACCGCCAAGGTCAAGCTGGAAAAGGCCCGAGTATGAAGAAAGGTCGCTAATAACGTTTTTTGAGAAAGTCGAAGCTATTGTTTTCTTGAGTTGGCCGAGGACATTTGAAGCTTTATCTATATCCACTCCTGAGGACTTATATGAATATCCTTTACTTTTTTTAATTCCGTTTTTATCAGGCATTAGAAGATATCCTGTCCTCCTTATCTATCGAATACTTTTCGCATTTACTACTATCAGGGACAGGAACCGGATACTCGCCTGTGAAACATGCGAAACAGAATTTATCTTTTGGCTCCCCTATTGCTTCAATAAGGCCTTCTATAGAAAGGTACTTTAAGCTATCTACTTTTAACGATTTCCTTATGTCTTCCAGTGTTTTATGGTTGGCTATAAATTCATTTCTCTGGGCCATATCTACACCATAGTAACAGGGATAGAGCAATGGAGGGCAGGTAATTCTTAAATGAACTTCTTTGGCGCCTGCGGCATATAACATCCTGACTATTTTTTTCGAAGTAGTTCCCCTGACTATGGAATCATCTACAACAACAAGTTTTTTGCCTCTGATATTGTCCTTTAGCGGATTTAGCTTAAGCTTTACGCTTATTTCCCTTGTTTCCTGTTCCGGCTGGATAAAAGTTCTTCCCACATACCTGTTTTTAATAAACCCTTCTGAATAAGGTATACCGGATTCTACAGAATAACCTATTGCAGCAGGAGTACCCGAATCAGGTACAGAAATAACTATATCCGCATCAGCAGGGGATTCTACTGCAAGTTTACGCCCCAGCCTGTGCCTTACCTGAAAAACATTTTTACCATTTATATAGCTGTCAGGCCTTGCGAAATAAATAAGCTCGAAAACACACATTGAGACTCTGTCCACCGGCAGTATCATCTGGGACCGCATCCCATTTTTATCCAGTATGACTATTTCACCGGGGTCGATATCCCTTATGAACTTCGCATCAATTATATCAAGCGCACATGTTTCAGAGGCGATTACATAATTGCCATCCAGGCTGCCAAGAACCATTGGCCTGAACCCATGCGGATCCCTTACTCCAAAAATTCTATCCTTTGTTAATATAAGCAGCGAATAGGAGCCTGTTATCCTGTTAACTGCATCGCTAATTGCGCCTTCAATGGTATCCTTTTCCGAACTTTCTATAAGAGACGCTATAACCTCCGTATCCGTAGTAGTTTCGAACGTCGCGCCCTTTTTTACCTGCTCTTCCCTTATTTCCCTTACATTAATCAAATTACCGTTATGCGCTATTGCAAAACTTTCGTTTCTGAATAATCCATATAGTGGTTGCGAGTTCTTCCATATATTCATGCCCTTAGTTGAATACCGTGTATGGCCAATACCTATATCTCCCTGAAGGGGGGCGATATTTTGTTTATTGAAAACCTGGGATACGAGACCTAAATCTTTAAATATCAGTATATTTTCCCTGTCAGATACGGCTATGCCGGCACTCTCCTGTCCTCTGTGTTGAAGCGCCTGAAGTCCATAAAAAATGATTTCCGCTACTTTTCTGCCAGGCGCATATATGCCGAACACACCACAACTCTCGTTAAGCTTCTTACCTGGCATATTATTATATTCCAATTTAAAAACCTTCTTTTTGCCAAACAAAACAAAGCTATTATAACAAATAAAACCCCAAAATAAATAAACTATTTTTTATAAAAC
The DNA here is from genome assembly GCA_964455605.1 of uncultured Actinomycetota bacterium. Lineage (GTDB taxonomy): Bacteria > Actinomycetota > Humimicrobiia > Humimicrobiales > Humimicrobiaceae > JAQVEM01. The sequence continues at coordinate 12,578 of CAYVWW010000004.1, forward strand.
TTAACCCTGCTTTTCGCACCATTCCCTTGCATTCTGAAACATTTTAAGCCAGGGGGAAGTTTTTAATTCCGCTTTCCAGTTTTCAGGCATCCATGGCCACTGCCATGTTAAAAATGTCCTCTCCGGATGAGGCATCATCGCAAGATGCCTGCCGTCAGGTGAGCATAGCGCAGTAATTCCGGATGGAGAGCTGTTGGGATTAAAGGGGTATTTTTCCGCAGGCTCCCCTTTATCATTGACATAAATTATCGGTGAAAGATTTTTAGTGGATATCTCCGATAATATCTCAGGGTCGGGGCAATAGAGGTGCCCTTCCCTGTGCGCCACCCAAATTCCCAGAACCGAATCCTCCATACCTTTTAACATTATGGAAGGGCTCTTCAATATTTTTACCGATACCCAGCGCGATTCAAACCGCCCGGAAGGATTGCTTATAAATCTTGGCTGCGCTTTTTCAGGTATGCCTTCCCAGGGCACCCACCCGAGTAGAGTCACCAGTTGTGCGCCATTACAAACACCGAGAGAAAAAGTATCTTTCCTCCTGTAAAAACTGTCAAACATCTCTTTTAACTGCGGGTTGAACTTCACAATACCTGCCCATCCCTTAGCGCTGTCCAGAACATCAGCATAAGAAAACCCTCCTACGAACGCAGCTCCCCTGAATCTATCAAGGGTTACGCTGCCATCAAGTAAATCGGTAATTGCAACATCCCAGGGCTCGAACCCTGCAGCAAAAAATGCCGACGTCATTTCCCTGTCACCATTGCTGCCTTCCTCCCTGATAATGGCTATTTTTGGTTTCCCCGTTTTCTTTAAAAGCCCGGGTGAAGTATCGTATGGCCTGAAAGAAAGTTTATAAGATGGGCCGGGTCTGTCATGAGAACCTGCCTGTTCCTTCGCAAGTCTGATATTCATCTGGTATTGTTCAAGCCTATCGCTTGTCGATTCCCACCATCCTAAAAGCCCGGGTATGCTTACGTCCAGTTCAACAGTTTTGCCTTTATTAATACTTACTCTTCTTTCTTCCCGGGTTGCCCCGATAATCATAAAAGGAACTACAAATTTATTTAATATATCCGTGACCTTATCCTCGAAAGAAGGCAGGTATTCTATAACCAGTCCCAGTTCTTCTGAGAATAACCAGGGGAACGTTTCAGTATTTTCAGGGATTTTTACTTCTATTCCACAGTTTCCTGATAATGCCATTTCAGTAATTGTAGTAATAAGACCGCCATCGCTCCTGTCATGTCCGGCAAGAATCAAGTTTTCCTTTATAAGTTCCTGGACCGCTTTGAAAGCGCCGGCCAGAAGATTAGCATCTTCTACGTCTGGAGAAGAATCCCCTATCTGCCCCAGGACCTGTGCCAGTGCGGAACCGCCAAGGCGGTTTTTACCTCCTGCAAGGTCTATAAAAATCAGCCGGCTCTCACCCGGTTTCTTGATGTCCGGCGTTACAACTCTGGTTATATCATCCATAGAGCTATATGCAGATATAACAACCTGATCGGGAGCTTTCACTATTTCTTCCCCGACCTGAGCTGCCATAGAAAGGCTGTCCTTGCCGCCATCAACAGCTATACCGACATCCTTCATTATTTTGCTTACAGAAACTGCGGCCTTATGGAGCGCCGAACCGCCGCCCGGCAGCTTGGCTGCCCACATCCAGTTCACGGAACATTTTATACTCTCCAGCCCGCTTATAAGTGCCCAGACAATATTGGTGAGCGCTTCGCCTACTGCAATGCGCGCACCTGCCTCAGGGTTCATCGTAACCTTTACCGGTTGCTCGCCAATGGAAATAGCGGCACCGGTAAGCCCAAAATGGCTCTGCGCTATAACTGATACATCCGAAACAGGAAGCTGGAGAGGTCCGCAACACTGCTGCCGCGCAATAAGACCGGTAACGCTGCGGTCAACCTTTCTCACCAGGTATCCCTTCGAGCCAACTGAAGGCAACCTGAATACGAGTTTTAACAAATCCTCCACTGAAAGCCCTGCCGGCAATTCGATCGGTTTTAATTTTTGAGGGGTACTTTCAAGTTCAAATTTTTTTTGAGGAATATTACTTAATATTTCGTTCAAATTAAGGTCAACAGGTTTTGAATCATTCCAGCTGTCATGCACTATGATACGCCCGTCGCCCGTTATTTCCCCCAGGACTTCACAATTTACCTTTTCACGCCTGCAAATCGCCCTGAACTCATCAATGCGCCCGGGTTTTATAAGGAAAGCATTGCGCTCCTGATATTCAGCTCCCCAGATTTCAAGAACAGACATTGTTTTATCGCCAACTTGAATATCCCTTATTTCAATCTGCCCGCCTGCCGGTTCAACCAGTTCCGTGAGAACATTACATGGTCCGCCCGCGCCCTGGTCGTGAATGCTCATAACCGGGTTATTCTCACCCATTTCTATACAAGCCCTGACAACCCTGTTCATCTTTTGTTCCATCTGGGCATTCCCACGCTGGACCGCATTGAAGTCAAGCTCCTCCCTGTTTTCTCCCTGCACCATACTGGAAGCAGCTCCACCGCCTATTCCTATCCTGTAAGCAGGGCCACCGACCTGCACTATTTTCATACCCTTCCCAGGGGTATTCTTTTTTATATGGCGGTCGTCGATCTGTCCTATCCCACCGGTAAACATTACCGGTTTTACCCATTCACGACGATTACCGGAAGGCAGCCTCACGCCAAAAGTCCTTGCGAATCCCTGGATCACTGGCTCACCGAATTTATTTCCGTAATCCGATGCGCCATTACTTTCATCTATGATAATTTTCAGGGGAGACGCCAGATTCGAAGGGTAATCGAATCCCGTATCTTCCCCCGGAATTTCATAATCAGGTATATTTAAATTCCCGGTGCAGTATCCAGCCGTTCCCGCTACTACCAGGCCGCCTCTTCCTGCTGCCTGGACATCACGTATCCTTCCGCCGGTTCCGGTCTCAGCTCCAGGGAACGGGGCAACCCCGCATGGAAAATTATGAGTTTCAGCAGTAAATAAAAGGTGGTAGGTATGCTTACCCTCTATGAAAGGCGAACATATTCCGGGACGCTCCGGTGTTATGGTTGATATATCATAACCTACAATCCCGCTTGAGTTATCCTTAAATGCAATCAAGCTATTCGAAGGGTTGGCTTTAAGCGGTTCCCTTATTATTTCCATCAACGTTTCCGTTACCGGTATACCACCTATTACAAGCTTGCCTTTAAAAAACCAGTGCCGCGAGTGCTCGCTGTTAGCCTGCCCCAGCTGGAACAATTCGACATTAGTGGGGTTTCTCCTTATGACATTAGCAAACAGGTTATAATAAAAATTTATATCCCACTCATCCATCCCCAGACCTAATTTACTGTTAAAATTCCTTAACGCATCCAGCCCCTGCCCATGGCTATAACTAAATTTACCCGCCCCGCTTTCTTTCGTTTTTATCAGGGGTATTAAATAAACTTCCTCCGGCTTTATTCCAATCTCAAAACTATTCAGCGGCTCCCCGTATACGCACTCTGTCATTCTATCATGGTTCCTGTTTATGAATTCTGAACAATCAGTATCAGGAGGAACTAAATAGCGTCTTGAACGCTCAAGACGGCTAACTTTTGACAGACCGCACGAATGGCATATAGCCACGGCATTAGTTGAAAAAGCAGTTTCAAAGTTCAGTCTGGGGCCAATTTCAATTATTTTTCCATCCTTATTGCTAAAAAATGATTTTCCCCCAAATTTTTCAGGTTCGAAAGTTTCAGCAATTAGCCAGCCAAGTATTCTTAATTCTGATTCACTTAAACGGGCGGATGTCTCAATGTAGTAGCAATATTCAAAGCTATTATCAATAAGCCGGTAAAACCGTAGAATCATTCTTTAATTTTCCTTATCTCCAAAACAGCCAGATATATAAATAACTATCAATATATAACAGGCAATATATTCAATTAATTCTATTTTACTTCGATATCCCCTAATCTGCCGATGATATCATCTATATATTTCAAATGATATCCAACATCAAATAATTTTTCCAGGTCATCCCTGCCCAGATAAGAGAGCACCTCTTTCTTTTTCATAAGATTTTCTTTGAAGTCACCTTCGTTGTTCCAGGCTTCAAGGGCTGCCCCCTGTATAATAACATAAGCATCTTTTCTATCCATACCTTTTTTAATTAGCTCCAGCAATACTCTCTGTGAAAAAATAATCCCCCCGTATTTCATCAAATTTCTTTTCATGTTTGACTCAATTACGACAAGGTTATCAACTATGAATATTATTTTATAAAGCATATAGTCAAGCAGGATAAAACTGTCCGGGATTATTATCCTTTCCACCGATGAATGCGATATATCTCTCTCATGCCACAGCGCAATATTTTCCATAGAAGCCAGGGCATTTGCCCTCAATACCCTTGCCAGACCGCATATTCTCTCACAGAGAATAGGGTTTTTCTTATGGGGCATTGCAGAAGAGCCTTTCTGGCCCTTCGTAAAAGGTTCTTCTACCTCCCTTACATCCGTTCTCTGAAGATTCCTTATCTCGAGAGCAATCTTTTCCAGTGTTGCTCCAAAAATTGCCAGGGCTGAAACAAGCTGCGCATGCCTGTCTCTTTGAAGAACCTGTGTGGATACAGGAGATGGTTTCAAATTAAGTATGCCGCAAACTTTCTTCTCCAGCTCAGGAGAAGTATTGGCATAAGTACCAACTGCCCCCGAAATTTTTCCGTACCTTATATTCTCCGCTGCCTGCTTTAATCTCTCGATATTCCTTGCCACCTCAAAAGCATAAACACAAAACTTGAATCCAAGTGTAACCGGCTCCGCATGGATCCCATGAGTTCTTCCTATCATAACAGTATGCCCGTACTTTTTTGATTTCTCCTTAAAAATGCCAAGCAGCTTTTTGGCTTTGTCCTCAATAATGCCCATAGCTTCTAACATCTGTAAAGAAAGTGCAGTGTCGCCTACATCTGAAGATGTCAATCCGTAGTGAAGATATTTAGAGGATTCTCCAATATAAGAAGATACATCTGTCAGGAAAGCGATTACATCATGATTTGTTTCTTCCTCAATCTCGTTTATCCTTGATATTTTAAACTTCGCCTTTTTATTTATATCTTCTGCTGCACCGGGGGGAATAATCCCCATCTCTGCCTGTGCTTTAGCCACTGCTTTTTCAACATCAAGCCATCTAGCAAACTTATTTTCTTCACTCCATACACCGCCCATTTCCTTCAAAGTGTACCTGGGAATCATTGTTTCTCCTACAGTAAAAAATGTTAATAGAAATTAAGTTAACCCTTAATTTTTGAAACAATCAAAAATAACCTGCTATGCAAGTCCTTCTAGTGCCTTTTTTTTGAATGTTTGATAATTCTCTGGGTCATTAAGATCAAGCAGCTCTTCGCCGCAATCAAAAAAGACCTGGTCATAGTTTTTGAGACATAGGTCAGAAACTTCTAAAAGCCACTTTCTGTTAAGCTCCCAGCTCCTTAATTCTTTTAACCAGTTTCTTTCACTGGAAGGAATGCTGTTTTTTATGAAGCTTTCAAGATCCTTTGATTTCCTTGAAACCTGCAATAGAAAATCATCTTTCTCTGTTAGGGATGAAATATTTGCTATGCTTAGAAAATTATTAGCTTTCACAAATTTCTCCTCTGTAAATGTTACAAATAATTTAATCTTTCTATAATATATATTGTATTATTTATACGCTTTTTTTAAAACCCGAATTATTTTATTTAATATAAAAACAGCTATATGAAAAAATTCACGATATAAAATATTTATTTGATAATATCATTAAGGAAATCTTTGACTTCACCTTCATCCGCAATTAAATAGCTGATGCCCTCTATATAAGCCGGTTCTACAGGTATGGTTAACCAGTTTACCTCCTTATTCGATAAAAATAGCCTCAATCCCAGGGAACCATAATCCAGTAATGTAAGGTCGGACTTCGTCCTTTCGTTTAATACTTCGATTATCTGGGGAGAATTATATATAATTGAAAAATTAAGTTTTTGCTGAATTAATTCGCTAAGGAGATATTTCTGCCTGTTCACCCTGTCAAGGTCTGCACCTGCAGTCGACCTGCACCTGACAAATGATAGTGCCTCTTCACCACTCATTTGATAAGTCCCCGGTTCAAAATCCGCCAGCGACAAAGGGTCATGAAGCGGCTCTTCAACTGTTATCTCTACCCCGCCTAGTATATCAATAATTTCTTTAAAACCCCTGAAATTCACTACTACAACTTTATCGATGCTGATATCAGTGAGTTTAAAAACTTCTTCTTTTATCATTTCTTTCCCACCATATTTGTAAGCCGCATTAATTTTATTCCAGCCATGGCCTTCCAGATTAACTCTTACATCCCGTGGAATAGAAATAAGATAACTCTCTCTATTCCAGCTGCCAATATGATAAACGATGATAGTATCCGTAAGCCCTTCGAATTCGTTGTTCTCTTCCCTCTCATCTATCCCAAGAAGCAGGATATCGCTACTCCCTGAACTTGAACTTACGAAAAAGATAATAAGAAATGCTACAGCTATTATGGTAAGTATAACAACTATTGTGATGAAACAGCCTCTAGGTTTACTCATATTTATATAACTCCATAGAAATCTTTTTTGCTATGCGTATCCTGTTCGAGACAAATAATACAGGGTGTGTAATAATTTTTCAATGGGGTCTGACGTTTCAATTTTTACATTGGAAGGCGCTTTAACCGGCACCGATGTATAATTTATTACTACCTTCACACCTGCTTCTGCAAGCATATCCGTAGCTTTCTGAGCAGAGTCAGGCGGAACTGCAAGAATTGATATTTTTATGTTTTTCTTCTCTAAAACATCATTTATCTTATTTATATCCGACACCTTATGCCCCGATATATTCCTGCCTATGACCTCCGGATTATTGTCAAAAACCGCTTCTATCCTGAACCCGAACCTTTCAAGCATCTTATAATTTAAAATTGCCCTGCCGAGATTACCCGCACCGATTAGAGCAATGCGGACAATTCTATTATACCCGAGGATTTTGTTAAAGGAGTTTATCAGTTCATCAATATTGAATCCAACTCCCCTCTTACCTTTTATTTTGAAAAATACGAGGTCTCTCCTGACCTCTGCACTATTAACACCCGTACCTCTACTTATCTCCTTCGAGGTCGCCGTCCTCTTGCCATATTCTTTTAAATGCACGATATATTTCAGGTATTGTGATAACCTCCAGACAGTTCTTTCAGCATATACCTTCTCAACCATAAACAAACACATCCTTTGTTTTTTCTTGATATAGCCACATGAAGATTTGTATCGTAATTGTAACAGGGCGCTACTTCTTTTACAATATTAAGGTTTATTAAAGAAAAAATAAGGTCAGCGCTCTAACTGTCACTTTTAAGATTATATATCCCATCCTCTATTCTATAAATTCTCCCGCAATTTCTACATTTAATCTCGTTTCCTTCAAATGCAAAAGAGCTCTTCCCGCATGAAGCGCATACCAGGATATCTTCCAGGTTCCTTTTCCTTTCAGCAGAGGTTTTTACGTAATCAGCTCCCTGACCGGGCTTTGTAAGAAAGGATTTTATAAAA
>CAYVWW010000005.1:0-19113 GCA_964455605.1 uncultured Actinomycetota bacterium
GGCCACCCCAATTTCGTAATAAGGCCGGCACTTGTTACGGACCACAGCACCCTTGACTATGATGATGTCATATTACCCGAAGAGAAAATTCTGGAAAAATTGATAAAGATTTATGACAGCAACCCGGAACTGGAAAAAAAATTCGGCTATCTTTCATTCAAGCCCTTAAGGCATATGGTTGAACTTTTAAACGGGGCCCCCAACATCTCTCCCGTATTCTACAATTGTGAGAGCAATATACTGGAGATGAACGTCTTTGGCCCCGACGGATACATCTATGCCTGCGGCGAATCTATAGGCAAGCCCGAATATGCCATCGGGAGGTTTAGCCCCTACCTTGAGTCATTTCCGGACAAAGAAAAAATGTGGACCTCAAGGAACATAATGAACATTGAAAAATGCAGGAAGTGCAAATTCGCCCCTATCTGCGGCGGTGGATGCGCCTTCTCCTCAATGCTTATTTATAACAATAACAGCACCCCCGTATGCGAAAGATTCCAGGAAGTGCTTGACACATTTATCGACCTCAGGGGAGAAAAATTGTTTAAAGAATACATGGAATAGCAATAGATATATAGAACAGCGATAGGCCCTTTTTTTAAACCTGCATTTTTGCAGCCTTGAGGGTGTTTTTAAGAAGCATCGCAATCGTCATGGGCCCAACCCCTCCCGGAACAGGAGAAATGTAACCTGCCTTCGGCTCCACCTTTAAAAAGTCCACGTCCCCTATCAGGGTAGAACCTTTTTTCTCAAAATCTTCCTTCCTCCAGTTCAGGAGCTCACTGTTTGCCTTATCCTTCGTTACCCTGTTAATCCCCACATCTATGACCACGGCACCTTCCCTGACCATGTCTTCCTTAATAAGGTATGGGACACCTGCAGCAACAATCAGGATATCCGCCCCTGAAGTGAATGATTTTAAATCCATGGTTTCTATATGGCATATCGTAACGGTAGCCCATTCGTTTAAAAGAAGAAGCGAAGTCGGCTTGCCCACTATCTCGCTGTGCCCCACGACAGTGGCATTTTTCCCTTTTATATTTATATTTTCCCTCTTTAACATTTCCATGATGCCGGCCGGGGTAGCGGGGACAAGGCAGTCCTGCTGCGCTAAAAGCCTCCCCGCATTTATAGGATGGAACCCATCCACATCCTTTTCAGGGTATATCGCTTCCAGGACTTCCGTCTTATTTACATGCTGCGGTAACGGTAGCTGGACAAGTATGCCATGGATGTCCTTTCTCCCGTTAAGCTCATTAATTTTATTCAGGATATCTACCGTGGATATGCTTTTTTCCATCCTTATAGTCTCGGAATGGAAACCAACCTCATCGCAGCCCTTCTGTTTATTTCTTACATATACTTCCGAAGCGGGGTTTTCACCCACCAGTATAACGCCAAGCCCGGGCACAATGCCGCTTGACCTTTTCAGTTCCCCTACTTCCTGAGCAACTTCCTTTTTTATATCCTGCGATAGTTTATTTCCGTCAATCAGTTTTGCTATTTCAATCACCTCTTCTATTTATGCAGTGTACTCCTTTAAAAATTTCGGGACCTCCGCTCCCTCGCGCGGGCCTACGACAACTTTCCAGCCCTCTCCCAGTTCTTCTTCAAGCTCTCCCTGCAGCTGTGCCACATAACCGGGTATCACCAGCTCCTTACTTTTTACCTTATCGCCTATCCCGCTTTTCTTTACGAACTGCGCGATTAATTCAGGAACAAATTTACCGGCGGCCCACGCAGTCAGGACCGATTGCCCTTCTACATCCATGACAAGAAGCCATGTCGGGACCTTACTGTTTTCAACCTCACCGGAGATTATAAAATAGGTTAGAGAAAAGTTGGTTGTTATAAGAATTGGAGATTTATCGTCCGGCTTCCCTATTTCATATATATTCTCCTCTACCTGCATTGGCCTTCTGGGGTCGGTATATATGTTCTGTCTGTAAATAAGCAGTGGAAATATATTCTGGTAATCAACATTGGATAAAACAATAATCGAGCTATATTTGGATACGAAGATCGAAGCCATCAGGGTTTCTTTTAAAGAATCATCTGTCATCTCATCCGGAAAAACTATAGTGGGGTAACCCAAAAGCCTGTTTTTTTGCTTCACTGCAGACATCCTTAACAAAATCTGGCTGCGGAAATCCTCCTTAAAGTTCCTTGAGCCGACATCTATAACAAGGTTCTTAATTCCCCCGCTGCGCATCTTATCAGTAATGGCTTCTATGTCTTCTATATTTTTACCTCTCACGACTATAGGACAACCGGTCTCTTTTCCTACCTCAATGAAAAAATCCACGCTATCGGCGGTGGCTGCGTGAAGCAGGGGTTTCTTTCCCCTGTAAGTTTCCGCCGCGCTTTTTAGCGTTTCTTTATTTTCCGAAACCAGTATCAGGGGCTTTCTGGTAAGAGAGGAAACTTTCTCGATCATCTTCATGAATTTATCTTTATCCCCGGATTTATTCTTAATGCATACGGCATCAACCTTTAAAACCTGATCCACCCTCTCGTAAGCTATCTCATTCGCCTTTTTAATCATTTCTTCGACTTTGCCCGGATCGGACCCGTCGTCTATTGACAGGGCGAATGCGTTCTTGTTTACGAATGTCCTTTCGTGCCTGTATAACACCGTTTCCTCACCAATCACGAAAGATTCCCCGCCTGACCCTACTTCCACTTTTAATATGGGAGGCTGGGAAGCTTCCGCAAGGTCTTTTTTCACTTCATCGGAAAGGTGCAGGCATCTGTCAATCTCGACCTTACCTGCCGCAAGCTGCATCGCAAACGCCAGGCAGGTCGGGAACCCGCAATCCTTACAGTTTGTCTTCGGTAACTTTTTATATATTTCAAGACCGCTTAATCCCATCCAGCACTCTCCTTAAAAAATAAATATACTTATAAAATAATTACTGCTATCTGCGCTCAGAGCATCGGCTCCATATCGAGAACCGGATGCTTTACCTTATTAATCCATTCCAGTACTTCTTCCTCGGTTTCCGCCTCTTTTTCGGTAGCAACCTTCTCAAGAAAATCGCTCATTCCCATTTCACGGGCTCTTTCCTCAAGCAGGTCCCTTATCTCTTCCTTTAAAGAGCCGGGCATCCATACAAGCCTTTTCAATCCTCCATCCGCTTTTATAAACTTCTTTGAGCCGATAAAAAATTTGCTTATACCTATAAAACCGGGTGTCTGGATCCCCCCGCCGACCATGCCGGCCATTGTGGAGAATTTCATTCCGCTCGGCGTCATGCCTGAAAATTCCCTGTTTACCGCCATCACTCCTCCCGTCGTTGGAAGAACGGTTACTATTACTTCAAAACAACCGCAGGAAGTCATCGGGTTTATCATCATTGAATATGCGGAAAAAGAATCCAGGGTCTGGTTTGAAGCATTGTAAACGAATTCGTTTACACCTCTCCAGACTCCCAGCTTTTCATCGAGCACCTCGCCCTTCTTTACCGGCTGGTTCGGCCCGGTCGGATTAATCTCATGGGACGCCTTGCAATCAAGCCAGTTGTACGCGCCACACAGTCCCGGCCTCTCAGGCGATACCACGCATACATGATTGGGCGCAAATGACTGGCAGAGCGTGCATGAATAATAAGTATCCACATTCTCATCTGTCAGGTTGCTCAACCTCTCGTCCCTCTCCCTGAAAACTACTTTTGCCCTCTTTTTAAGTTCTGATACATCTTCCGGTTTCGTATAAATATTTACCTGCACCTTGTCTATTATATTTCCAAAATCCGAGTGCATCTTGGCGTAAATAATATTTCCTATATGCCTGATTTTAAAACCTGCTTTTACTGCTGCTTTACTGAATCTAATCCAGGCAATGTCTCTCTGCCCCATATGGAATATTCCGGTCGCATAATTGTTAAAATAATGTATCTGCCTTTCCATAACCGGTTCAAAGTCTTCCTGCATCTTCCTGCCATAAACCAGGGCCTCTATTCCAAGAGGAAGAATGCCCCCTTCTTCCACATCATCAACCTCTGGCCCTATTACTTTAATCTTTCCATCCTGCACCTCCGTAGAATCTGCAGCATGGAGGAACTCCACTGCTTCGCTTCTATTTCCCCCGAATTCGATATACGTGTCTGCCTTTCTTACTCTCTCACCTTCAAACGCAGGCCCGAAAGCCACAGGGATATCTACCTTATCAACTGTAACCTTCAGCCCTCTTACTTCTATCGCTTTTGTAACCAGCTTATCATCAGGGATATTTGCAACCACATGCTCGTAGGTACATACACCCCTTGGCAGTATTTCAGGAATATTGGTATTGGCAATGGTAGGAAATCCATAATTTATTGCTCCTGCGGCGTTGGCAACTTTTTCTGCGTCAACCTCGCCAAGCGCAAGGACGAATGCAAAAACCCTGTTTTTATTATACACAAGCATTTTTTTGTAATCCCCCGGCTGGATTCCGCCAAAGCTAAGGGCAACCCTGGTCGCGAAGCCAAGCGCATAAATGGTTGCGCTTACGTCACTGCCAAATGGTATGAGTCTCGTATCCCATCCCAGCTCCACTCCTTCTTCCTGAAGTTGTTCGGCCATCGATGTTCCGCCGGTAGAAGCAGACATGAAAACATAGATATTTTTTTCCTGCAGCTCCCTTGCGATTTTCACCGCAGTCTTACTATCCTTGCACGCGCCCACGCATGCAGCAAACCCCGGCGCAGTTCCATCCACGAATTCGATGCCCCTCTCCCTTATGATTGCATCTATGGCTGCACCGAGCCAGATGCCACCCGCAGGTGGCGGGCCATCTATATATTTTATAGCTTCTATTATCTCCTCTGCCCAGAGCGCTGCCATTCCTGCATCCAGCGTATTCCCGAGATAGGGGAGCCATAATTTATCAGCGGGAACCGGCGGGAGCAATTCCTTCGCCCTTTTTAAAACAGTTTCTCCGTCCTCCAGCTTTTCAACCTTTATCCCCGTCATGCTGTATATTATCGGAAGGAAGTAGCCCGTATCTGGAAATTCTACCTTATAATCCCTTCCATGCTTTTCAATGCATTCATTGAGAGCTTTTTCTGCCCGGTCAACTATTCCGTAAGCTCCCTTTATGGCAATATCCGCAATAATCTTAGACATCTTTCAATGATCTCCTTGCTTCCATATCAAGTAAAACCCTTTCCTTCTTAACATCTATCTTAAGTGCCTTCCTCTTTTCCTGTGTTACATCCACAATTCTTTCCAGCACTTCTTTTATATCTTTAATATATACAAGCTGCCCCTTATACTTTTTCTGCCATCCGTCTGCCATTATATCCTTTACCTCGCTGCTTGATTCCGCCGGAATGGGCTCTCCGCTAAAAATCGTATACACGCCTGATGCTGCCGCGCAGGTCCCAAGCGAAATTTCTTTCCCGCTTATCCATCCCGGGTCAACGGCAACTACCGGAAGGTCGCTGATATCTTCTCCCAGTCCCCCTTCCCCTACAATTGCCGAGAGGGCAACCAGTATTCTTGAACTATCCGTATGTGAACCCATATGCAACACAGGTGGCATACCCACGGCATCGCAGATAGACTTCAAACCATCTCCGGCGCGTTCCTTTGCCTCCGGGACCATAAGGCCCCCTCTTGCTATCATTGTAGCCGCGCAGCCGGTCGCAACGACCAGGTAATCCATCTTGATTAACTCAGCTGCAAGGTAATTATGGTACCCTTCATCGGAATGCGCTACATTATTGCAGCCAAATATTGCCACTACGCCCTGTATCCTTCCGTCAGTAATAGCATCATTTAACGGCCTTAAGGACCCCCTGAATTTTCCCCCCAGCATATATAATATATATTCAGGCGAGAATCCGGCCACGAAATCGGAAGAAGTTTCAGGTATGAATATATTCTTTTTCCTTTCCGGGAAATTTTCTATCGCCATCATGATAATTTTTTTTGAAAGCTCCAGTCCGTTGCCGCCGTCAAACTCCATGTGAGTTGCACCTTTTATCCCGGTTCCAGGACTGGTAGTTATAAATTTAGTATGGTGCCCGCCTGCAAAGCCGGTAAGCGCCTGCATTGCGCAACCCCTTTCAATAACCATCAATTCCACTGCACCGGTAACAACCGCAGTTTCCTGTGAAAGAAAATCCCCGGCTACAGGTACGCCTTCCCGTTCCGCCAGCTCATTACCACTGCAGCACATGCCAACTACGTTAATACCGCTTGCACCTTTGCTTTTCGCGTACTCTATAAGTTCGTTTTCTTTTGAAAGCTTTACGATAATTTCAGAAAGTGCCGGCTCCTGTCCGCTAATTACCAGATTGACTTCACTTTCCTTCAGCGCGCCCGGACCCGCCTTTACGTTTACCGCTGCCGGTGTCTTTAATAATATATCCCTTATCGTAAGAGCTATCAGGGAACTCCCCCAGCCCTCAGCTAAGGCGCACCTTACGGCCTGGTCCATTATTTGCCCGGCTTCCCTGCCGGCTCCCATATTGGTCCCGCTTAAAGCTTTTACTATCTCAATATCTATCCCTTCGGGGAAAGCATTTTTTTCACTCCACAACTGCTGCCTTCTATACGGAGCGATTTTTAAAAGGCCCAATTCCCCGGACTGCTGGCCTATGAGCGACAGCACTTTTTTAGATACATCTCCCGCGATTTCTTTTATTCCCCTGCTACCGGTTTCGATTCCAAGGCTTCCTGCAAAACCCGCCAGCTTTGACTCGTCACTTATTTCCAGTCCAGGTGCCCTGCCCTCTGCCACAAGACCAAGCAGATGCGCCATTTCCCCTGCATCTTCAGAACTGGCTGCAGCACCTGCCACAACACGGCGCGCGAAATTCCAGGCAGCAACAGTCCCTGCTGTCGCTCCGCATATGCCTGGTGTTTTTTCGTCAACAACACAAGGGCCCATTGAGCAGTTACTGCACAAATTTTCAGGAATACTTTTGCGAGCAGGAGAACCTTTTGCGAGCCCGGCGCGGTCAAATACCGTAGGTGTCTTAACGCCACGCCTGTCTATAATTTCTGCAGCTTCTTTAGAATCGCTTATAAAACTATCCGCCCCGTCATAATCTTTTTTCATCTTAATAAAAATTAATTATTTTCAAATTCATTATATTTAATAATTTATCTCCAACAACCCACGAATCATACTAATTCCTGTATGAATTCTTTAATCAGGCCAGCCGCCTTAGGATGCCTCATTATAAGGATATTGGCGCCGGAAAGAAGCATGCTCATAGACGTAATGGTTTCCCAGTTTATACCTCTTTCCTCCTGGTTTCCCCACTGCGGATAGTGCTCCTCGCTTTCTTTAACTTCTTTTAGCTTCCATACCTCGGGCGCAACATCCGTTATGATTGGCATCTGCGTCATTTTATCATCCTGTATAAGCGCAGCTATTTTTAATCTCTCCATTGCGGAGTAACAGTATTCTATGCCATAACCCAGCCCCGATGTCGAAGGGTCCATTGCTATGCAATCAGCAGGCAGTCCAAGCTGCGTAAGCAGTATATTCAGCTGCTTTGCAATATTTACATCAAGAGGGTTTAACGCTACGACATTATTTTTATATGCTATTGACGACGCTGCAAGAGTTTTGTAGTTATCCTCCTCAACCCAGCCAATAAGTATCTTCTCATCTTTATTTTTTTCAGAAACTTTCTTCATTACTTCGGCAATTTTTTCAAGGGACCCCGTCCCGTAAACTATCAGTGGTTTTGTTATGGATTCCCTCACGGTTTTAACTATTTCGGCAGCTTCTTCCGGGGACATATCTTCATCCTCAGGGTCCATTTTTTTTAGTCTCAGGCATATGGCATCTGCCCCATACTCTTCAATACTTTTTTTCGCCCATTTTACAGGATCGGAATAAACATCGCTGTAATACTTTCCCACTACTTCCGGCCAGTCCGAAGGTTCCCTGTCGTAAACTTCCATGGCGACAATAGGCCTGTTCGGGATATCACCTTCAAAGGTATAAAAAGGAAGGGCGGTCTCTCCGCCCACAAGTATTTTATTATTATCTTTGCCCAGTTCCAGCAGGTTAATTTTTCCTGAATAAATATTCTTGGGAATCTGTGAGCTCAATATTATATCATCTCCTTTGGATTTTTCTGTCCATATGCAATTAAAATAAAATTCTTATTCCTATAAAGCATAATTACGATATTCTAACATTTTTAAAGTAAAACTTCAGTCCATTTACGCAACTTACCCTTAAAAAACCCGTAAAACAGAAAAAATTTATTTAAAAACCCTGTTAGGTTTTTTTGCCATGCTTCTCAGAAATCTCTTCCACTGAAGGGAAATCCTTCATGTCGGTATAGGGCAGGAATAATCCCGCCACGTACCTGTCCATAAAATTCATACTTACGCTCAGCTCGATATACGTAATTTTTTCCGCAATCTTCGAACTCTGCTCGTATTTACTTCCGGAAAGGAGGCTCAGGTACGCGCCCGTGACAGACGTATTCCCGAGGAAATAATATTTTTTGGGGTCGATATCCGGAAACATGCCTATGACTATAGCGTTTCTTATATAGATGTGTTTCCCGAGCCCGCCCGCTATGTATATTTTTTCAATATCATTTATGCCCAGCCCGACTTCTTCAAGCAACGTTTTTATACCCGCATAAACAGCCGCCTTCGCCCTCATTAAATTATCGATATCAACCTCGGTTATATAAATGTCCTTTCCATCTACTGTATTCTCGCCATCTACAAGGACGTACCGGTAAATATCCCCTTCGCGCTTTAAATATTTATTACCTTTATCCTTATTGAACTTACCCTTCCTGTCTATAACCCCTTTGAGGTACATTTCCCCAATTACATCGATAAGTCCCGAGCCGCATATACCTCTGGGCTTCTCTCCCCCGATTACTTCTATGCTGCATTTGTACGAATTCCGGTCGATCGCCACCTTTTCGATAGCTCCATCAATTGCCCTTATCCCGCATTTCACTCCTCCGCCCTCAAAAGCAGGGCCCGCGGAGCAAGAGGCGCCCATCATCCATTCGGAATTGCCCACTACAAGCTCCCCATTCGTGCCAAGGTCAAGGAAAAGGGCAAGTTCCTTTTTCTTATGCATATCGGTCGCAAGCACTCCCGCCGTTATATCTCCACCGAGGTAGCTTGCCACACCCTGTATGTCGTAAACCCGGGCTTTCTTAATCCTTTTTATTCCCAGTTCTTCTGCGCTGGAATCCGGAAATTTATTGGCCGTAGTGACATATGGCTCTTCCCTTATATATTTCGGAGAAACCCCGTAAAAAAGATGCATCATCGTAGAGTTGCCTGCAATCATCATAGAAGCTACCTTATCCGCCCTGATGCGCCTGTTAAAAATAAGCTTATATATCATGTTGTTAATGGAATCTAAAACTACTTCCCTTAATTTTTCCAGTCCATCTTTCTTGCCTGCATAAACTATGCGGTTTATTACATCCTCGCCAAAACTTATCTGTGGGTTGTACTCAGATTCCGAAGCTATTATTTCCCCGCTAACGAGGTCAACAAGGTAAAGGACAAGCGATGTCGTCCCGATGTCGAGCGCCAGCCCGTAAGCCTTCCCGCTTACCCTGCCTGCCTTTATATCCAGGAGCTCTCTTTTGCTACTGTCGACAGTTACGGTAACTTCCATGTTTTTCTTCCTGAGGATTTCAGGAATTTCCTTTATAATATTAACCGGTACCAGGCAATCTTCTACGCCAAGGTTTTGCTTTATGCTTTTTTTCAAACGGAACAAATCGCTCGTCCCGTAGCTGAGAGAAGGTCCCTCGACAGTTATAGCAGTCTTTTTTATCCATGGATCTATCTCAACGGAAGAAATTTCGCTCCTGTTAATATCCGAATACTCTTTAGAATCCATTTCCATGAATATGCCCTTCTCAATTTTTGCGCTGACCTCGCTTTCTGAAAAAGTTTCCACCACAAGGTCGCTCTCGACTCTGGAAAGGCACGAAAGGACATATCCTTTTTTCTTTTCTTCAGCCGATATAAATTCAGTTTTTTTCGTGCTGACTTTACCTTCTTTGATCCTTACCAGGCATCTTCCGCATGTCCCCACTCCACCGCAGGGCGATTCGATACTGACTCCGCAATCCTTTATTGCCTGCATTAGATTGTAGCCGTGTGGAATTTTTATTGATTTTTTAGAGGGGATAAATTTTACTAAATGCTTTTCTTTACTTTCCATTAATATAATCTAACTTTCTAAATCACCCGGAATATCATGAAACGTCTTAGAATGCAATAAAAGCTTAAAAAACAAAGACAGCCAGCCCTTGAATTATATTATATACGTGACTAAAAATCAAAATAGGAAAGTAGCTTATTTAAGTCTACTTTCCTATTTTTTCTAAAAAACAATCATCATCTAATTTCCAACTGCGCATTTGAATCTGTCACGCAAAAAATAAGATCCTGTTTCCAGCAGCTCTTTAATTAAAAATAGCCGGTTCTAAAATCTGCTTTTAACAACTAGTTTTCAGATACAGTTATTATTACATAGTTCCCGCTTTCTTCTTCTGTAATCTGGAGCCATACGCTATATGTATCACTGGTAATGCTAACCATTGTATTCGTTAAGCCATCACCTTCAGAAGAATATTCGCTGTCAACATTCCAGCCGGCAAGTTTACTTTTATACCAGTTAGCTATTTTTTCACCCGTGTCTGCAGTTTCAGCAGATATCATATAATTTGTCTTACCGTCCTGGGTAATCTTTTGTGAAGATGTAATCGTCATATCAGGATACACTGGAACTTCACCTTCGGGATAACCATCCGGGATATCAGCCCCGCTGCCTATGGTTGATTCTCCTTCATCAGTCTTTATGGTTACCGAATCTCCGGATATGTCAACATCCGCTCCTGTGTCACCCTCAATCCCTTTCTCTATTATTCCTTCCGTAATCTCTCCTGCGATCTTCTCTCCAAGATTAAAACAGCCTCCTGCAAATAGCAGGGAAACTGCAAGACTTATTGCTAAAGCTAAAGAAATACTTTTTTTCATTATTTACTCTCCTTTTCGTTTTTTTTAAATCTCTATATACCAATCTTTTTAATTTTACTAAAATAAAGAACTTTTATAAAACAAGATTTTTTTATTCTTTTTACTTCCCTATATCAAGCTTATAAAAATTCATGAATGCTTCTTCAGGTATCTCGACCCTGCCGACTTTCTTCATTTTTTTCTTGCCCTTCTTCTGCTTTTCAAGGACCTTCCTTTTCCTCGTAATATCTCCTCCATAAAGCCCTACAGTAACATCTTTCCTATATGGAGCAATCCTTTCCTTTGCAATTATCCTCTTTCCGATAGCCGCCTGTATTGAAACTTCGAAATTCTGCCTTGGTATCAACTTCCTTAAACTTTCTGCCATTTCCCTGCCCAGACTGTATGCCCTGTCATTATGGGTTATAACCGAAAGGTCTTCAACCCTGTCACCCCCGACAAGGATGTCCAGCTTGACCAGGTCGGAAACCCTGTATTCAAGAAACTCGTAATCAAGTGAAGCAAATCCGGAAGTCAGTGATTTAAGAATATTGAAGAAATCAACGATTATTTCTGAAAGAGGCAGCGCATATTTGATTTCCACCCTTTCAGGTGAAATATACTGCATGTCCTTAAAGTCTCCCCTCTTCTGGTTTACAAGTTTCATTACATCACCAATATATTCTTTTGGCGTTATTATAGTCGCTTCCACATATGGCTCTTCTATCTTTAACAATTTCTCCTGTGCCGGAAAATCAGACGGTCTCTTTACCTCGATTACCGTATTATCACTCTTTGTAATCCTATAAGCCACGTTGGGTGATGATGTAATAAGTTTTAACCCGTATTCCCTTTCAAGCCTCTCCTTTACGATTTCCATATGCAGTAAGCCAAGGAAGCCGCATCTGAAACCAAAACCAAGCGCGCCTGAAGACTCGGGGACAAAATCCAGTGAAGAATCATTAAGTGAAAGCTTCCCGAGCGCATTTCTTAAATTTTCATAATCCCCTCCCTCTGTCGGAAACAAACCGCTATAAACCATTGGCTTGGGCTTCTTGTAACCCGGAAGGCTCTTTGCTGCAGGATTCTCAATACCGGTTATCGTATCACCTACCATTATATTGCCTACTTCCTTGATACCGGTAATGATATAGCCGACTTCACCGGCAACCAGCAAGTCTTTTTTTATCATCCCCGGACCGAATATGCCTGCTTCTTCAACTTCGCTGTTAATATTTTCTCCCATAAACCTGACTCTGTCTCCCTTTCTTATGCAGCCATTTACCACTCTTATAAGGACGACCACACCCCTGTATGAATCATAATGTGAATCGAATATCAGTGCCTGGAGAGGCGCCGCTTCGTCGCCCCCCGGGGGCGGGATATCCCTTACCACCCTTTCCAGTATATCTTCGACTCCATAGCCGGTCTTTGCACTTACCTTCAGTATGTCTTCTTTTCTTATGTTAAGTATTTTTACCAGCCCCACCTCAACTTCATCCACCACCGCGCTTTTAAGGTCGATTTTATTTATAACCGGGATTATTTTAAGGTTATTGCCGGCAGCAAGATAAACATTGGCGAGTGTCTGCGCCTGTATCCCCTGCGTGGCATCAACGACCAGAATCGCGCCCTCGCAGGCAGCAAGGCTCCTGGAAACTTCATAGCTGAAATCAACATGCCCCGGCGTATCAATCAAATTAAAAATATACCGTTTCCCATCAAGGGGATTGTTGTAAAGAACCCTTACCGAATGGGCCTTTATTGTAATTCCGCGCTCCCTTTCAAGATCCATATCATCAAGGAACTGGTCAAGCATCTCTCTCCGGCTGACAGTCTCGGTTATTTCCAGAATCCTATCGGCCAGGGTTGATTTGCCGTGGTCAATGTGAGCAATTATAGAAAAATTTCTGATTAATTTGCTATCTGTCATAGTTCAATAAAACCCTTTTGATAAATTTACCTATCAGGCGTCCCTTCTAAATTTCTTAAATAACCCAAACACAAATTTTACCTCTTCCATCCTTAGCAGTATGGTACAAACCACATAAACGCCAATGCCTGTAAGAATGGTAATAAGCAAAAGGAGTATGAAGGGCCACAGCCCCTGATAAGCATACCTCTCTACGTAATTCCATAAAAAGAAAATTATAACACCCATTACGGCAGTAGAAACAAAAATTTTTCCAAAAGATACAAAAATCCTTCTTCCCCCCAAACTGCCCACTTTTTTCCTCAGTATAATAATCAAAATTATTACATTACAGAGTGCAACCAGGGACGTTGACAGGGCAAGGCCACCGACACCCATGTATTTCATTAAAAACCAGTCAAGGAAAAGATTTACGATAATGGATGCGCTTGCCACCTTGAGCGGCGTTTTAACATTTTTAAATGCATAAAATATCCGGTTAAGAATCATAAGAAGCCCGAAGAATAACAGTCCAATGCTGTGATATATAAGTATATATGATACTATCTCCGTATCTGCGGCTCCAAAAGAAAAACGCTCGAATAGGATTTTTATTACAGGATAGCTTAAAATCACAAGGCCCGCAGTTGCCGGTAACATCAAATAACCTATTTCCCTTACGCCCAGGGAGAAGCTTTCCTTGATGCCCTTCAAATCATTTGCCACTACCTGCCGGGATATCAAAGGGTAAAGGACTGTTACTATTGCCACCGAAAATACGCCCAGCGGCACGTTGGCAACCCTCCATGATAACTGTAATGCCGTAGTATTACCCTCACCCAGGTTCAATGCAAAGAAATTATCAATACCATTATTAAGCTGAACCGCGCCCAGGCTTAAAAGGATGGGCAACGTGAGTGCAAATATTTCCCTTACACCCTGATGCCCTAAATCAATTTTAAATCTGTACCTGAATGGTGATACCCTAAGCTGCGGGAGCTGTATTAGAAGATGCATTACGGACCCTGCCATTACACCGACAGCTAAACTGTATATGTCGATTCGTCCATACAATAATACAACCGATATGATGGTTATTATATTCATAACGAATGGAGCAAGCGATGGGACCGTAAAAATATTATGGGAGTTAAGCATTCCCGTAGCGATACTTGATAAGGACAGTATTATAAGCGAAAAAATTATTATCCTGTTCATCACTGCGAATTTGTATACGTCGAAATCCCTGCTGGCTATTTTTGAAAGCAGCACGCCTATTTCGGGAGAAAAGATAAATATAAGAATAGAGATTACAATAAAAACGATAATAATGATATTGATAACCGAATTTACGAAAATCGTTATGTCGTCTTTTTTGCCCTTTTTTAAATATGCGGAATAAATAGGTATGAAAGCAGCAATAATCAGGCTTTCTGCAAAAAGCACCCTGAAAAGATTCGGGATGTAATCAGCCCACATAAAAGCATCGGTATCATAAGTCACGCCGAAATAACCGGTCATTATCTGGTCCCTTACCAGCCCTGAAACTTTTGACAGCAAAATCGCTATGGTTACAAATACCGTGGCGCTTAATATTTTCTTTCTGGATAATAGATAATCTTCATCCATGGCTATTATTATATTACAAGGTCATTAAAAAATTTATTATATCATTTATATCGTGGCCACAATAAATATTTTTATTTATTCAAAAAAATGCTAAAATGAAAAATCGTTTAAAATTGAAGGTGTCATGAGAGGAAATAATTAAATGCCAAATATAAAGTCAAAGGAAAAAAGGGCCAAACAGAGTATTGAAAAAAGAGCCAAAAACAGGTTTTTAAAAGCCAGGATAAAAAATGACCAGACTAAAATAGCCGAGGCGGTAAATAGTAAAAACAAAAAACATGCTGAGAGCAAACTTAATATACTTTTTAAGGACCTTGATAATGCGGTTAACAAAGGCGCGGTTCATAAGAACTTTTCTTCAAACAAGAAGTCCAGAGCAGCAAAACTTATAAATTCCATTAAAAACACTAAAAAATCTGAAAAGAGTGCTCTTAAATAGAGCAACGAATATCTATAATTTCCGGAATTAGTTTCTTTATGAGGTTTTTGCTTTCGACCATTCCCGCCCTGATGTCAATATCATACCTGTTTAACATATCGAATATTTTCAGGATCTCACCTTCCGTATAATTGCTGCTGAACCTTATATATTTATTCACCAGCTTCCCAACGATATAGGGATGGACTTTAAAATTCCTTTCGATATAATCCGTAACCGAAGAATGGCCGTTTCCTGATTTAATAAACGCAAAACACCTGAACATCCTGTATAACAATGTAATTACACCGATTAAGTTCTGGTCTTCATCAAGTATCGCCTTCAAAGCTTTTAGACTGTTCTCCTTATCCCGCTTCCCTACATAATCCACCAGGTCAAAAACCTTTAATGAATAGACCCTCTTCACCAGAGCACTTACCATATCTTCATCAATTACCCTGTCTTTTTCCGAAATTATATAATCATAGAGTTTTTCATATTCCCTCTTCAGTAAATTCAAATCCATATTAACATTCTCAACCAGAAGATCCCGTGCCTTATCCGTAAACCTGATTCCATCCGATCCGGACTTCTCATCAAGCCATTTTTTTAAACTCCCGGCTACAGGCGTCTTTATCTGCACTATCTTGCCTTTACCCCTTACTGTGTCCATAAGGGCGGGGCTCAGTTTTTGTTTGAGTGCAGTTATCATAATAACCATTTTTCCGCTTCCGGAAGTGCTTCTTAAGATAGAATCCGCAAGCTTTTTCTGGAAAGCCGGACTGGTGCTGTCAATGTTCCTTACTACCATCACTTTTGCCGGGGAAAATAATGAAGGCGTGTCCGTATAATTAAAAAGTTCCTCTTCGTCAATCTCCTCATCCCCATTAAAAACCTTAAAATCCGTATCAAAGTTGATTTTACCTTCAAGATACTTCTTCATGTTACCAATAGTATCTTCAAGCAATGAAGGGTTCGCGCTGATATATAAATAGCACGTTAGGAGCTTTTCCAGTCCCGGAGATTCTTTTTTTGAATTATTGCCACTCACAATTTTATGGTCCGTAAGAATTTTACTTTATATCTATGTTCCTGCTTAAATATTTAAGTTCGCTTTTATTCATAATAGCTACAACTACTATAAGAAGCAATAGCAGCGCCAAGTCTATATATAAAACGCTGTTCTTTGAAAAATTCTCTGACATATAACCGCTCAGGTACTGAAAAATCACCACTCCCAGGTAGGCAGATGCATTTAACAGGCTTGAAACGATATTGGTAAACTGCGCACCGATATTTAAGCCCATTGAAAAAGTCAGGGAGAAATTACCTGCTATATTTACCCCGAACAGGAATATAAAAATTACCTTTGCTGTAATATCGGGGACGAGAAAAGCTGAGAGCAGGAAAATAAATGATAATGTTATGCTTGTAAGAAGCAGCTTTTTTTCCTCCATATGCCTTATCATATAATTCTTAACAAGCATCCCTAACAGGATAGCGGTGGTGTAAATAGCAAGAATTAGGGAGCTTGTATCCAGCCCTATATCCAGTGATGAAAAATACGATGTAAACCAGGTATAGAATGTCTGTGTTGTAGAAATGTAAAGAAAAGTTATGAAACAGCACAGAATGATATAAGGATGTGAGGCAATAACCCTGTTGGCGTGAATGAGATTCCTTACACTTCTCGCGCTGCCATCCTTCCTTCCTGCAGGTACCCTTAAAAAAAATAATATCATTATCAGGAGGACCTGGGGCGCTGCAAGATAGAAAAACAAAAATTGCCAGCCCATTTCTAAATAAATGCTAAGGCTTACAAGTAAAGGGGCAACTACGGCTCCGATAGTCAGCCCTATATTAGATAATATTATGCTCTTTGATTTATCTTTGAAATAACGGTTTCCTACCAGTGAAAGAGTAGCGACCGTCACTATGCCTATCCCGATCTGCAATATCGTGTAAGCTATTATAAATACTACATTTGTGTAAGAAAAAACCAGCCCGACGCAGCTGGAAAGGAGCAGTGCCGCTCCTGTAAGTATGATCCTCTTAAACCCGAATATCTCCAGTAAAAAGCCGGCGCCAATAGCTGAAACAAGCAATGCGACAGTGCCAAAAGATATTATCCCTCCCATGTATTCAAGGTCGATTTCCAGGTCACTTGTAATGAGCGGGATAACAGGCCCGATAATATTCATGCTTATGCTCATAAACAAACGCTGGGTAAAGGAAAAGATTAGGATGCTTCTATGCGATGTTATCCTTTTATTCCTGGCAAAATGTATAATTCTTTTCATCATGTCCCCTAAGCTCCGGTTTTTAATTATAAACTCCGGTACCGGCTTATTACTCTTTGATTCTCAACCGATTATTTTTCAAATCATAATAGTATAACACATGAACTAAAATTCCCACTTCCCGCCGTATATCCTCTTAATGATAACCTTTAGCAGAATAAATATGGAGGCAAACGCCAGGTAATACAACAGGACACCGTATCCGGTAAAATCGCCTGAACCTATGATAGGATAATTGAACCTGCTGAGGATTCTGACTATTTTTACCATATAACCGGTTAAAATATCTCCCGGCTTTAATATAAAACTGCCAAGTGGCGGCCAGATTAATAAAACAAAAGAAGATAATATTAAAATAAAGAGAAGGGGGTAGAATACCGGTATTACAATAACATTTGCAAATACGGAAATTAGCGAAACCTCGCTAAAAAAATAGGCGAGCACGGGAAACAAAGCTGCCTGTATCGAAATTGTGGCAAGGATTATTTTTAAAAAGTATCCTGCAATGCGGTTCCGGAACAAATTAAGCATTCCTGCTATGCTGAAAAACACAGGATATGCATACAACAGTGCTGCCATTGAAATAAAAGTCATCCAGAATCCGATATCATAAATGTAAAACGGATTAAAGGCAACTACCGCCATATATGACATATAAAGAATAATCCTGTAGCTGAATTCCCTTTCAGTTCCCTTTGCCATAAGAACTAAAACAGACATGGCCGAAGCCCTTAAAGTGCTGGCTTTCTCGCCAATTAAGAAATTATAGGCAAATAGGAAAATAACTACAATCCAGAATATGACAGCCGACCTTCCTGCCCTTTTAAGAAACAGATATATCAACGATATGAAAAAAGAAAGATGGAGACCCGAAATGGCAAATAAGTGAGTAAGCCCGCATTTCTTGAAAGAATCCGAAATATAATCCGGCACATTATTTCTGTTCCCAAGTATCAGTGCTTCAGCGATACAGGCATTTCCACTATCAAGATATCTGTAAAAGGCTTCTTTAAGACAACCATACACCCTGCTTCTCAGGACAAATAATGTATGCGATAGGCCGTGACATTTAATATTGCGGGCATTTTCATAATCAGCTTCAAAGAAAACACTCCTGTTTTCTATACCATAAACCTTTTTCTCTGTTTGTTTTTTCCCCAGACTTCCACTTAATTCCAGACAATCATCCCTCTTTATAGACTTCCCCTCCCGGCTGGCAAGTTTAACATTTATAATCTCGCCTGCTTCCAGAATCCATTCCCCGGAATCACCCGGACGTTCTATGTGTATCCTATCTACGGCAAGTGAAAAGTAAAGTTTCCCATAGCTCGCAACAGGATGATTCGATACCCTCCCCTCTATTGTCACATCCTTTACAGCGCTGACGCCTTCTTCCCTATGGTTAAATATTTTTAAAAATATGCTACTTTCTTCACTGAACTGATATATCTCCATAGCCAGGTTACCTGTAAAAAACAACATTAAAAAAGGGATTATTATAAAAACAAATACTTTAGGCCTATCAGAATAGGAATCAGCATAAGTCAATGGAGCCGCAGCAGCTAGCAGGACCTCGGAGATAAACAGTAATAAAATAATAATTGCTGAAAAAACAGGCAGCAATATATCTATCATTAATCCCCTGCTGCCGGAATATATCCCGGAAGTTATGCCAAGTGCCCAGAAGAAGAGGTATTCATTTTTTAGGATTAACGATAAATTTTCCTTTAAACATTTCAAATTGATATAAACTCAATAATTTCTTCATACTTCTTTTCCCCGATACCGGTAACCTTTTTCAATTCTTCTTTTTTCGTAAATAAGCCATTTTTCTCCCTGTATTCAATAATGTTGCGCGCGATTGAGGGGCCTATTCCCGGCAGGGACTC
>CAYVWW010000005.1:19123-20026 GCA_964455605.1 uncultured Actinomycetota bacterium
TACCATCAAAACTCCTGCGGTATCATATTCATCAAGAGAATTCCCCGTAAAGAGCCGGGCATCTCCATCTGCCACTTCCTCTACTGATGGAACATAAACCCGCTGGCCATCGGCAAGAATCTGCGCCAGGTTAATAATTTCAAGGAAAGCATTTTCGCCATGTCCCCCGGCAGCATCTATCAAATCTATTATCCTGGAACCCTGTTTCAGTTCATAAACACCTGAATTTTTCACCTCTCCGCAGATATACGCTTTTATGGTAAGTTCTTCTTCCTGCTGTGGACCATAACTGCTATAGGTTCCCGTGCTATTTGAATAATTACCTTCACCGGAGCCCGGATTTTCATCGCTACCCTCTAAGTCCGGTCCCTCTAAACCTGCTTCCGCGCCCGATTCCCCCAGCCCGCCTTCAGCAACATTATTTTCGTAATAATAGCTTTTCAGTATATTTTCCTTTCTTTTTATTTCCAGCTTAAGGTTTATACATATTACTGAATAAACAGCCAGTACGATAAAAAGCAGCACCACTACCGATTTATGGAATGCCATACCTCTCCTGTATCTAATTCCATCAATAAAAAATTTTACCTTACCTATCATCTCTCTCATAAACTAAAATAATCAGGGGGACATTAAGTTTTTATAAGCTATAATACTTTTATATATCCATTTATACAATAGCATAATTGAATAAATAGTAAAGAAAAAAATAGGTGCTGCCCGTGAATATAACAAAAAATCCTGATAAAATAATTAATGTTTCTAATTTAAAAAAATACAGGGAGATTTAATGACAAAAATAGTAATTATAATGATTGAAAATGAATACAGGGATGAAGAGGCAATCTATCCTTACTACAGGTTCAAGGAAGCCGGTTACGATGTAAGAGTTGTTGGTCCGGA
>CAYVWW010000006.1:0-7827 GCA_964455605.1 uncultured Actinomycetota bacterium
TGATAAGCTTGCCGTTGAACTTCTTAATGAAGCAGGGGTTGAATTGATAAAGCTTGATTTTTAGCTGCGCTTCCAGGCAATTAAAGGTTGGGGAGCCTGTATCGGGGCAGAATATAGCATGTAAGTTAGAAGTTTTATTGTTGCATCACATATAAATATAGGTATATCAGAAAATAGTAATAATATATAATTTTTTGGTCAGGTATCTTCCATATTGATTGCGGAATCTATTATTTATGCGGTTGTATAAATAATACAGTTTCCTTAAAGAGCAGGTAATTTTATAGCTCCTGATGAAGCAATAACACAAAACTGCCGTTGTTTTTTAATTAATCTTTATTTGTTATAATATCCCTTACTTTTTGCTGGAGGTAATAGTATTTATGGAAAAATTTGTTATAAATGGCGGGAAAACTCTCTCGGGGAAGATCAGGGTAAGTGGCGCAAAAAACTCAGCTTTAAAATTAATAGCTGCTTCAATACTTGCCGATGGTAAGACCACGTTAAGGAATATACCTGTAATCGAGGATGTCAATATTATGATAGAGATGTTAAAGACCCTCGGAGCAGGGATAGATATTGACAGAGAGAACAGGGTAATTGAAATCAGCCCTGAAAGTATCGACAGCCATGAAGCGCCTTATGAACTTGTAAGAAAGATGAGAGCTTCAATACTGGTAGCGGGCCCGCTGTTAAGCAAGTACGGAAGGGTCAAAGTGGCTATACCCGGTGGGTGCAATATCGGCTCAAGGCATATTGACCTGCATCTTAAAGGCTTTGAACAACTGGGTGCGATATATTCGGTCGAGCACGGGTATGTTAATTGCCAGACTGCCAACAATAAAGAAGGTGGAAGTGGAAGGCTAAAAGGCAATACGATTAACCTTGAATTTCCTTCAAGAGGAGCTACGGAGAATTTAATAATGGCATCGGTCCTTGCAGAAGGAGAAACAGTTATAAGAAATGCGGCAAGGGAACCTGAAATAGTAGACCTTGCCTGTTTTTTGAATTCAATGGGGGCGGAAATTAACGGAGCAGGAACTGGGTGTATTACCATAAGAGGGGTTAAATCTTTAAGCGGGACAGATTACGAAGTTATGCCCGATAGCATCGAGGCAGGCACTTTTATCACGGCAGCAGCTTTATGTGGAGTTAATCTGGAGATAGAGAATGCAAGATGGAAGAACCTTGAAATATTTTATAATAAGCTAAAAGATATCGGGGTAAATATATCCATAGTTGATGAAAATAATATAAGGGTGGAAAAACCTGTGGCTGAGTACAGGCCGACTAATATAAGGACTCTGCCATATCCCGGTTTTCCAACAGACCTCCAGCCGATAATTACGGTCCTTCTTTCAATTGTCCCGGGCGTATCGGTAGTAACGGAAAATGTTTTTGAAAACAGGTTTATGTATGTCGACGAGTTAAACAGGATGGGAGCCAATATAAAAATCGATGGGCACCATGCCGTAGTAAATGGAGTCGGCAAATTATCAGGTGCGCCGGTAAGGTCATTCGACCTGAGAGCAGGGGCGGCTATGGTACTTGCAGGCCTCGTAGCGGAAGGGTATACCGAAGTAAGCGACATACATCATATAAAAAGAGGCTATGAGGACCTTGAAATAAAATTGCAGTCTGTCGGAGCGGATATAAACATCCAGAAGTAGTGCGGCTTTAAGAAGTATTATTATCTATTCTGTAACGGAATTTGTTGGAGTAAAATGAAAAAAATAAAAGTTATTAAAAATAATGCAGCGGCAGGAGATAAATCAGCCAGGAAGGGATTTAAAAAATTGCACCTGTATTTAAGGGTTATAATAATAGCCCTGTCTTCCATAATCATCATCTCCGGTCTGGCAGCAGGAGCATTCTTTTACTATATTAATTATATCGGTGGTGTCTTAAGCGGGGGCGTTGGAGTAGAAAACCCTGGTGTTCTTGATCCGGTGGAGTCACCCGAGGACCCGGTAACAGTCCTTATACTTGGAAGGGATACGAGGGATGCGGAAAATGACGCAGGAAGGGCCGATATAATAATGCTTTTTTATCTTGACCCTGAAAAAAAATCAGGCACCCTGCTCTCGATTCCCAGGGACTTACTTGTTGAAATACCCGGCTACGGGGAAGACAAAATAAATGCTGCCTACGCATATGGCAGGGAAGAGCTTATGATAGAGACAGTCAATGATTTTCTGGGATGCAAAATAAATCATTATGTAACTCTTGACTTCGATGGGTTCGTGGAACTTATCGATGCGCTGGACGGGGTGGATGTCGTAATCGACATACCCACCGAAGACCCGAAAACAGGCGCGAACTTCTCTGCGGGGAACCATCATCTTACGGGAGAACAGGCGCTCGCATATACGAGAAGCAGGTCCACGGAGATGGGGGATATTGGCAGGATCCAGAGGCAGCAGCAATTGTTTAGAGAGCTAATAAAGCAAAAGCTAAATATCAAATATTTATCAAGCGTCGCATATTATTTTAATATCCTGGTGGAGAACACGAGAACTGATATCGATGTTCCGACTCTTTATAAATATTCAAAAGCAATGTCATCATTCGATTCCGATAGTTTTGAAACGGCAATCGTGCCGTCAAGCCCGGGATGGATCAAGGATAATACCATAAGTGTTCAATTCCCTGACATAGAAGAGGCAAGAGCAATGTGGCAGAGGATTCTGAATGGCGAACCGGCAAGTAAATATAATGCGGAATATATTGAAGTGGATGAAGTCCCTGCTTCAATGGCGCAGAACACCCTTTATAATTTTAAAGTAAAAGTTAAAAATACGGGCTCGCTTGATTGGGACAATGACGGAGAAAACCCGATTTACCTTGGATACCACTGGCTGGATTTAAATAGCAGGGAGGTAATTGTTTACGATGGCAAGAGAAGCATTATCCCCCAGAGCGGAGTCAGTACCGGAGACGAGGCCATATTCGACCTCAGAGTGCTATCACCTTCGGAATCAGGCAATTATATACTGCAGGTGGACCTGGTGCATGAGGGCGTAACATGGTTTTCTGCACAGGGAGTTCCCGTAATGGAGAGAAATGTATTGATTGATGTATCCTATGGCGTTAAATATGACGATGGCGGCGGGACACCGAATTACCTGGAGCCGGGTGAGGAATTTGAGGTTACTGTTAACGTAATGAATACCGGTTTTCTAGTGTGGGAATCAGAGGGAAAGGAAAGAGTGGACCTCGGGACTCACTGGATTGACAGGAATACAGGGGAAGCTGTCGTATGGGATGGTGAGAGGGGCCTACTTCCTTCAGATATTTCTCATGATGAGGATGCGGAGGTTGAAATAACGATAAAGGCGCCTGATGAACCCGGTAATTACACCCTGCAGTATGATATGGCGCACGAAAGGGTAACCTGGTTTTCGGATAGGGGCATTATACCGCTTGAAGTTGACATAGACGTAGGCAGGCCCGTAGACAGGAGTGTAGCAAAGAAGACAACGGTGAAGATTTTTAATGGGAATGGGATACCGGGTGCCGCAGGTGAAATTGAGGAGTTTCTGGAAAGTTATGGGTTTAAGATATATTCTCTTTCCAATGCGGAGGATTTTGATTTTAAAGAAAGCATTATCATATATAATGAAGGATGCAGGGGAAAAGCTTTAGAACTGTCGCTTGCTTTTGATAATTTAAAAGTTTATGAATATAATGAAACCTGGGATTTTTATAAGACTGATGCTGATTTAATATTTATATCAGGGGAAGATTATATTGATATAATGCATTAATTTTTTTATATTTTATTTATAAATTATGGAATTAAATAGGGCAATAAAAAATAAATCTGTTTTTAAGATAGCGGGGCAGGTTGCATTTGATGCGCTGATTGTATTTTCGTCTTTCATAATCTCCTTTTTCTTAAGGGGGCAGATAGAGCTAGGTAGTGAAGGCCTATTTTTAAAATATTCAAATTTTATGATCTGGTATGTCATCATCGTCGTCGTAGTCAAGGTCGTTTTGCTATCGCTGTTTGGTGCCTATAGAAGAGTGTGGAAATACGCATCTTTAAAAGATATTGTTGCTATTGTTGAAGCTGTTACGCTTGGTTCCGTAGTCCTGGCAGTCGTTTTTTATATTATTAGCGAGCCGATATATTTTTTTGGAATTGAAATAAATTTCGATTTCCCATTTTTTTCCAGGGGTATAATTGTTATTGATTACATGCTAACACTTCTTCTTATAACCGTGTCAAAGTTCTCGGAAAGATTTTTTAATGAGTTGAGGTTTGGTAGCAGGGGCACGAGGAAGAAGAGGGTGCTAATAATCGGGGCAGGAGATGCCGGGGAAATGATTGTGCGTGAAATGATAAGGCAAAAAGACAGTGAATATATGCCTGTGGGATTTCTGGATGACGACTATTCAAAAATTAAGAATAAGATACACGGGGTAAGTGTACTGGGCCGGATATCCAGTATGGAATCATTTGTCAAGGATTACTCTATTGATGAGGTAATAATAGCGATGCCATCGGCTTCAGGTAGCGTAAGAAAAGATGTGGCAGTCAGGGCGAAAGATCTGGGTGTTAATTGTAAAACCCTGCCGAGCCTCTATGAAGTAATCGATGGGAAAGTTTATCTTTACCAGGTAAGGGATATAGAGATTGAGGATATACTTGGAAGGGAAGCAATAAATATAAAGATTCCCGAAGTTGTTTCAGAAATAAAAGACAGGGTCATGCTTGTTACAGGGGCAGGAGGTTCTATCGGCTCCGAAATATGCAGGCAGATATTAAGATTCAAGCCGGCGAAATTAGTGCTCGTAGACCATTCCGAGAATAATCTATTTTTAATACTTGAAGACCTGGCAAACAAATATGCTTTTGTTTCAACGGTCCCGGTAGTGATTGATATAAGAGATAGACAGGCGCTTAAAAGTGTTTTTAAAAAATACAAGCCTGATATAGTTTTTCATGCTGCTGCATATAAGCACGTCCCGCTTATGCAGCTTAACCCGAAAGCTGCGATTCTAAATAATTACCTCGGGACAAAGCAGCTTGCAAAGTTTTCCATCGAGTATGGTGTAAAGCGATTTGTAATGCTCTCAACCGATAAGGCGGTTAAGCCGGAAAATGTGATGGGGATATCAAAACTGCTTTCGGAAAAGTATCTTCAGTCACTATCAAAGGTAAAAAATACCAGGTTTATGATTGTAAGGTTTGGTAATGTCCTGGGGAGTATGGGTAGCGTGGTCCCGCTTTTCAAGAGCCAGATACAGGCGGGTGGTCCGGTCAGGGTGACACACCCCAATATGAAAAGGTATTTTATGACAATACCGGAAGCGTCCCAGCTGGTGATACAGGCATGTATAATTGGGGAAGGGGGCGAGATATTCGTTCTTGATATGGGTGAGCCGATAAATATACTTGACCTCGCAAAAAATATGATAAGAATTTACGGCATGGAACCCGGGAAGGATATTGAAATAAAATATACGGGTCCCAGGGATGGGGAGAAGATGGACGAGGAGCTCGTAAATGAAGACGAGGAATTAACACGAACTGATTTCAAGCATATATACGAAGCAAAGAACAATGGAAAGAAAAACGGATTGAGTAAAGACGAAATAGAAAATATACTTTTCAATATAGAAAAAGAGATCCAGATTGATGACTACAAAAATTTATTTAAGGAATTAAAGAAGGTCGTCCCTCACTTTGATGAAAACAAAATGTGGACGAGATTATATGAATGAAAAAGAGCGCTGGATTATATAGCTTATGTCTTACAGAATCACGAAAAAAGTTTTAGATATGATATTGTCAATTATCTTGATTATTCTTTTTATCCCTTTCTGGATTATAATACCTTTAGTAATTAAAATTGATTCCCCTGGAAGAGTGCTATTCAAACAAAAAAGGGTTGGGATAAACAGCGGATACTTTTATATTTATAAATTCAGGACCATGAAAGAAGGGACTCCCGATATCCCTACGGATGAGTTCAATAACCACGACCATCTTTATACAAGAACCGGCAGGATATTAAGGAGATGGAGCATCGATGAATTCCCCCAGATTTTAAACATATTAAGAGGGGAAATGAGCTTCGTAGGGCCGAGGCCCGCGCTTTATAACCAGGATTTTCTTATAAGACTCAGGAAAGAAAAGGGAGTAGACAGGGTAAAGCCGGGGGTAACCGGGCTTGCGCAGGTAAATGGAAGAGATGACCTCTCAATTCCTGATAAAGTTGACTATGACTATCAATACGTAAAAGATGCATCTCTATGGCTGGATTTAAAAATATTTATGGTTACGGTTAAAGCTGCGATTACAGGCAGAGGAGCACGGTAAAAGAGTGTTTCCTGGTTGTCCTTTAGATTGTTATGGCTACTCTAATTTTTTTATCAGTTTTTTTATACCTTCTTCAAAGCTTATCGGAGAAAAACCGAAATCGTTCGAAGCTTTCCTGTATGAATATATCTTATCTATGCCTGTTCTTTCTACCTGGTCGGGAGTCAGGGTTGGATTCCTTGAGATTCCTGCATAGATAGAAATAAGAAGTTTGCCCAATCCGGAAGGCACCCTTATTGATTTAAACCGTTTGCCTGATTTATTCCTGATAATTTCAAGCATATCATTATATTTTAGTGGTTCCCTGCCGGCTATATCATAAATTTGCCTTATAGTTTTTTTGTTATTCAGGGTAGAAACAATGGCGCTGGCAACGTCTTCTATATATACAGGTTGTATCAGATTATTCCCACTTCCGAATGTTACGAAAAATCCCCTCTTTTTTATAAATTCAATCATCCTTGAAAAATTGTTGTCGTGCTTCGAGCCGTATATCATAGAAGGCCTTATTATAGTGTAATCAAGCCCTGAATCTTTGATGAGATTCTCAGATATTATTTTTTTGTTTTTTACCTCACTCCCGAGGGGGACAAGGACAGTTGTCGAACTTACAAACACAGCCCTTTTCAAGCCGGCCCTTGAAGATGCGTGGATAAAATTTTTTAAAAGGTCCGTCTGCTCAAGGTCAATCATATAAATAGCGATTTCCGCTTTTTTTAAATGTGTAATTATGGAATCAGGGCTGTTGAGCGTTCCTGTGCTGAATACTACCTTACCCCCTGTTTTTTTTGCTACTTCTTCAAGTTCCGATATATCGCTTGAAGTCCTTATAAGACAATTAACTTCAAAGCCATTTTTTAGTAGTGTCTCGAGAACCGGCCCTCCTAAAAAACTGGTAGCGCCTATAAGAAATATCATTTATATCTCCTTGAGCCATTAAAAAATATTTAATTTTTATATATTCTTTTTGCCAGAGTAAAGATTTATAAACGTGTGGCTTTTTATATTAATTATACCACGCTACCATAGTGCCGTTGCTATTGTTTTAGGATTAAATTATATATAATTTGTGTTATTATTTTATAAATCCGGGCTGGTTAGCCAGTTGCGTAATTCGTGGAAATACGGGGGAAAGAGAAAAAATGGTTTGGGTAATATATTTAGTTCCTGCAGCAGTAATCTTATTTACGATACTTATCTTATATATGTTCTGGTATGAGCCATCCAATTTTAAGCTTTCGGAAGTGGATATACTGATAAGCGATGAAGCTGACAGAGACAATGTAGGAAGTCAGGATAAAGGGGACGGCAAGCCGGTCCTTACTATTTTACAACTGTCCGATTTTCATCTTAGAAAAAATTCCAAGGGTAAAAAACTATTCCAGTTCGTAAGGAGCCTTGAGATGCTTGAGCCGGATTTTATTTTCATTACAGGAGATCTTGTTGAAAGCGGTAAAAATGTAGATTATCTTGTAGAAATGCTCTCACCCTTACGTGCG
>CAYVWW010000006.1:7837-17648 GCA_964455605.1 uncultured Actinomycetota bacterium
AATCAGGTAAGTATGTCATTCTGGGCGTTCACGACCATTATGAAAAAGCATTTACGGAATTTGCAAAGAATATGTTTAAAAGAAAAAGGGCATACATGAGGGAGAATGATATCGGGCATCTTGGAAGGAAGCTGAAAGATATCGGTATCGAGATTTTATTAAATGAAAGTAGGTCGCACAAGCTGGGAGAAAGAGGTATAGATAGCGTTGAAATTATAGGGCTTGATGACCCCGTAATAGAAAGGATCGACATAGACAGGGCATTCTCCGGTTCCTCAGCCCCCGGGGCGGATGAAATTCGGTTAAAGAAGGGGATGGATTATAAAAAAGCCTACAGGAGCGTTTTTAGTTTAAGCGGCAGGAAAGTGCATATACTGAATGAAAAAGGAAAATTGCGCCTTGTACTTCTGCATACCCCTGATTCAGATTCGATAATGGAGCTTGCTAAAAGAAAAACGGACATCTTATTCTGCGGCCATACGCATGGTGGACAGGTTAGACTCCCTCTGGTGGGGGCAATAATTTCAGGTTGTAAGCTAAAGACAAAATTTGCATCAGGTTTATTTTATTTTAAGGATATAGTACTTTTTGTTACGCGGGGGCTGGGAGAAGGCAAGTATACGCAGTTCAGGTTTTACTGCCAGCCGGAAGCAAACCTTATCAGGATATATAAAACTGATCAGGGAGAATGCCCTAAAAGATGAGCGTTAAAGAGTAAGGAAGCTTTCAATTGAACTATCCAGTAGTTGTGTTTACAATAATGTTAAGCGGAATGTTAAAAGGGCTGCCAATCCAGATAGATTAACAAACTTTAAGAAATAAATTTATGAAAACCGGTAATAAAAAGAGTGGACTAAGTCCAATTTTAAAGTTTACTTTAATTATTGTTCTTTTATTTATGGCAGGGTTTTTCGTATTCTACTCGATTGATAATCCTTACTTTTTAAAGAGCAAATTTCCTTCGATTTTTGGTGGAGAAAATGGAGGGAGTGAAGCAGGGGATGCCGATAGTGATACAGCTCTTTACGACAATAGTGATACGGAAGATGCAAATGGAACAGGCGACGGTGATTTAAGTGTAACCCCTGCTGGAACAGGAGATGCTGATTCCAGTGAGCCTGAATCAGACAATGATTCAGATACTGATGATGGCATTGGTGAAGAGAATCATACAACGGACAGCCCGTCCTTATGGCAAAAAATAGGGGATTTTATAGCAGGTCTGACCGGAAGGGGAGGCAGCGAAGAGCATAACCTTGGTTACCCTTCAAGTATGGAAATAAATATTTATTTCGCAGGTACGGGAGAGGACAGCAAGCTGGTTTCTGAAAGGAGAACCATAAACTCGGGTAGCCCTGCTGTTGCGGCACAGAATGCCATGCAGGAGCTTCTTAAAGGTCCGGCTAAATCATACCATTTCCCGGTAATACCTGCCGGTACGGAACTGATTGGTGCAGAAACCACGGACAATGTGGTAAAAATCGATCTTTCGCAGGCATTCCTCGAAGAAAGCCTTGATACGAGGATACTTGATGATTACATTATCTATTCCATAGTAAATACCCTTACAGAGATACAGGGGATAGAAGGGGTTGTCTTTTACATAGAGGGATTAAGGATTAAGGTTTATGGTGATGTGGACCTATCTATACCGGCTATAAGGAATAAAGAATTGTTAGATGAAGAAGGGATAGAGTAAAAGGTATCTGTTATTTATTTATTACGCTGGATTTTTAAATGAATCTGGCACGTAAAAAGGGAGGAAACTTGAAAGTTCTTATAACAGGCGGGGCAGGTTTCATAGGCTCAAATATTGCGGAAGGTCTTCTCGCGAAAAATCATGAGGTGGTTATCGTAGACGACCTTTCAAATGGGAAAAAAGAAAATATTCCGGCGGATGCGAGGTTTTACCAGAGGGATATAAGGGATAAAGAGATATTCGAGATTTTTAAAGATGAAAACCCGGATATCGTAATCCATAATGCAGCCCAGCTAAGTGTAAGGGTATCGGTAGAGGACCCTGTGTTTGATGCCGATATAAACATAATGGGTGGTCTTAATGTAATAAACGCATGCAGCATTTTAAAAGTAAAAAAAATAATATTTGCTTCTTCGGGAGGTACGGTATATGGGGAGCAGGAATATTTTCCTGCCGATGAAAAGCACCCTACCGCTCCGGTATCTCCTTATGGTGTAGCAAAACTTACAATCGAAAATTACCTTTATTATTTTTTTAAGACCTATGGGCTTGAATATATTTCCTTAAGATATGGTAACGTATATGGGCCCAGGCAGGACCCTTATGGGGAAGCAGGCGTAGTCGCGATATTTTCAGGCAGGATACTTAAGAGCGAAAATCCCACCATTAACGGAGATGGCCTTCAGACAAGGGATTATGTTTATGTAAAGGATGTCGTGGATGCAAATATTAAAGCTATTGAAAGTGATTTTGTTGGTCCTTTAAACATAGGAACAGAAAAAGAGACCAGTGTTTTAGAGCTATTTAAGATTTTAAGGGAGATTTCAGGAAAAAGCGGTATAGAGGAGATTCATGGTCCTGCAAAAAAAGGCGAGCAGAGAAGATGCCAGCTTTCCTACCGGCTCGCTTATGATGTTCTTTGCTGGGAACCTAAAACAACGATGGAAGAAGGGCTAAAGCTAACTTATAAGTGGTTTGAAAGCAAATAAGTGATTCTGGAATTTGAATAAACAGCTCTAGGCAAAATTGAATTAGTTTGGGGCTCATTATTTACATTAATATGACAGTAAGATAGACTTTTTTATTAAACGCAGGGAGCATAAAGGTTTATCTGTGTCGATTATAAGAATGGAAGCAGGTCTGGCAATGGGAGAAAAGAAGAATATAAAAGTGCTTAATATAGTTCCAACACCCTTTTTTGCCGATAGGGGCTGCCACATGAGAATACTCGGGGAAATGAAGGCGCTGGCAAATTACGGGTTTGAGAATATTATTGTAACCTACCATATAGGTCGTGACCTTGAAGGGCTGGATATTAGAAGGATTATGAATATTCCCTGGTACAGGAAACTGGAAGCTGGCCCATCAATACATAAATTCTATATTGATATATTACTGTTTTTTAAAGCGGCAGGCGTATACATAAAGGAAAAGCCTGATATTATATACGGCCATCTCCATGAGGGTGCATTTGTAGGTGGATTAATAAAGTATCTGCTAACCCTGGGTAGGGCACCTCTTGTATTTGATGTCCAGGGAAGTTTAACTTCAGAGCTGGA
This sequence comes from uncultured Actinomycetota bacterium, assembly GCA_964455605.1. Taxonomy (GTDB): domain Bacteria; phylum Actinomycetota; class Humimicrobiia; order Humimicrobiales; family Humimicrobiaceae; genus JAQVEM01. The sequence goes on from CAYVWW010000006.1 coordinate 11,096, forward strand.
TACTTTTAACTGGATAAAAGGGAAAAAAATAATAAGATGGTTCTTCCATACCCTGGAGAAATTCATTTGCAAAATGCCCGATTTTTTTATATGTAGTTCAGTATCGAACGGGGATATCATAAAAGACAGATTCCATATAAATCCTGATAGAGTGGAAGTCGTAATAGACGGTGTTCATACGGATTTCTTCAACAGCACCCCGTCGGGTAGACTACGTGAAGAGCTTGGGATACCGGATAACGCCCCGATTGTAATATTTACAGGAGCTCTTCTTGCTGCAAAGGGGATATGGAACCTGGTATCTGCTATTCCACTAGTACTGAAGGAAAGAAAAGATGCCCATTTTATCGTGGTGGGTTACCCTGTTGAAGAAACAGCTGCGAAAGTTAAGGAGCTTGGAGTAGAAGATAATGTCCACCTTACCGGCATGGTGGATTATTTCAAGCTTCCCGAATACCTTTTGACAAGCGACATAGCAGTTGAACCAAAAGTTGACAGGGCAGGGGAAGCAAGCGGGAAAGTAATAAATTATATGGGAGCCGGTCTTCCGGTAGTATGCTTCGAAGGTAAAAATAACAGGAAGTTCCTGGGAGAAAATGGCATCTATGCAGATGATAATAAAGTAGAAAATCTTGCCAAAAAGATAGTATGGGCAATTGAGAATAAAGAAGAATCGGAAAAACTTGGGAATTTGAATAAAAAAAGAGTGGAGGAAGTTTTTTCCTGGAATAACAGCATAAAAAAGACAGTAGAAGCCTTTAACATGCTTGCTTCGAGGAAAAAAGATTTTTAATATGTTATAAATTTATAAGGATTCTATGATAGTATGATAAATCTGCAATATTGATTTGTGAATTTATTGTTGCTATCATTAATCCTTAAGATACGATTATTTAACCCCTAACGGATAGGACCATAGCAATAAAAAAATTAAAATGTTTGTAGTAACGGAAGGTCTGGTTCTTGTTTTAAAAAAAGGCCGGATAGGTTAAAGTTAATTATAATAGGTGTTTAAAAACTGCAGGGCTAAATAAAATTGGACAATATACAAAGCAATACAAATAAGTATGTATTTAAATTTACAATACCCCTTTTTATATTTCTCTCAATAATATATATAATCGCGAAAAATTTATTTTCTATAAATTCATTTGGTTCCATATTCATCATATCAGTTATACTACTTGTTTTGCTTTCAAATATAACTATTTTTAGCTTTGAGGGCGGCCTTTTTGCGCTTTTGTTTCTATCATGCGTGATCAATTCGCTGCCTGTAATAATACTTGAGAGGTCCATGTTCTATCCAATTATTTTGGCGGCTTTTGTCGGGTTTGTTATTGGAGGGGTATTCGGTACTTCCAGTATGAAAATGAGTAAATTCTATGAGGATTACAGCTTCAGGATACTGAGTATTTTTGTAATACTTTTTATGATAACCATAACTATTTCTGTCTTTTTTACCATATCGAACAGTTTTAATTTGTTCGGTTTAAAAGATCTGGAAATCCATATATATAACTTGAATGTTATTGGTGGAACATCTATCGATGCGCTTCTTTTCTCCCTGGAGACGTATTTGAATTATTCAATAACTTTCATATTACTTTTTCTACTGGTTAAGAAGTTAAAAATTTCCAGGCTGTTAATTGTCAAATTATTTTATACTTTGTTTGGGGCGAATGTCCTGGTTTTTTTTGTTTTCCTCTATCAGGTTTTTGTTGACATCGGCTTTGGCAACCAGACGCATTATGCTGAAATGAAACAGATAAATTCTACCATGATAGGACCAAACTCTTATGGCTTTTTTTTGGTCCTGAATATCGGTATGTTTACCGCATTCCTGTTTTACCTGAATAAAAAAAGGCACAAATTACTTTGCATGATAACGCTTCTTATTCTGCCTTTCCAGGTGCTGTACTCGGGTTCGAGAACAACTCTTATAGGCCTGGCTGTTTTCATAGCTCTTGTCGTGTCTTATTTCCTTATTTCATTTTTTGTCGATTTAGCCAGAAAAAAGGAAAAGAATAAGAATTACATGCTTGTCATATTTGCTGTGTTAATATTGCTTGTTATAATACCATCTTTGTTCTCTATATTTGATATTAAGACAGAGTTTCTTGATAACAATGACATTCTAAGGCCATCTATGCTGAGACGGCTGGGCAGAAATCTGGAACAGGTACAGGAAGGCGCTTCGTTGGAAAGTTTGACATCTGGCCGTACTATTATATTGCCACAGGCAATAAAGATGATAAAAGATTATCCGCTTACAGGTATTGGTATAGGGGTCTTTCCGATAGAGCTTTCTAATTATATAAGGGCTGCCGGGACTGATTTAGAGATTGTTGACTATACGTTAAACACATATATTCAAATACTTTCCGAAAATGGTATTTTCTCATTTATTTTCTTTGCCGGTTTTTATATTACATTATTTGCGATTGTATTTAATAACTTAAAGAAGATTAGCTCCGACAGGAGTAAAAAGTTCCTTATCGTAATTATTTTTATTATTTTTAGCTGTCTTATAATGTTTAATTTTATTCCCGGAACGAATTATTATGAGAACCAGGTTATTTATTCGTTTATCCTGGTCTTGCTTTTATTGCTATCATACGATTTTAAGAAAATAGAGAATGAGTAAAATAAAGAAAATAAGCAAATATAACATACTGATAATAAGCATAATCATATTTATCTTATTTTTCATCGGCGCCAGCACATATGTGTCAATTAATTACCTTACGGCTAAGGAAAAGGTTAAGAAGTTCGAATTGGAGAATCTATATGGTTTTTATGGGCCCGAGGAGGAAGGCAGCATTACTTATAACTGGACAGGAAAAGAAGCTGTTAAGATTGTAAAGAAGATGGGTGATTTAGTATATGTAAATATCGGGAACGATAAACCGGATATAGAAGAAGAGAGCATTGATTTTAAAATCCTGGTAAATGGTGAAGTAAAATACACGGGTTTAATGAATTCTAATGAATGGCAGGTAATCCCTATAGATGTCAGTGATGTAGGAGATGATTATCTGATGATAAAATTTATTGCCGGGGATACCTGGAAGCCAGCAGATTTAATTGAAGGCTCTGAAGATAAAAGAATACTGGGCATAAAAACCGGTATGGTATACTGGGAATGATGTTGAAACGGATAAGCAGGTAAATTGAAGTTATTAAACTGCAAATATATGGTTAAATAATTGTGTGAAAATCCGTTTGTTGGTATTATAATCTAAAGTCATATTTTCTAAGAAAAATATGGCATAAAAAAGAATATTCAAAAAAATTTATAATTATTTATCCGGGGATATGAGAATGAAAGTATGTATAATAGGTACGGGATATGTGGGGCTTGTTACGGGCGTTTGTCTTGCGGAAGTTGGCAACAGGATAATATGTGTTGATAAGGATAAAGAAAAAATAGATATGTTGAAAAGCGGAAAGGTCCCAATATACGAAGATGGTCTTGAGGAGTTAATTAGGAAGAATATAGCCAGCGGAAATATCATTTTTAGCGACGATACCGCTTATGGAATCAGGGAAAGTGACATAATATTTATATGCGTTGGGACGCCTCCGCTACCTACGGGGAGGCCCGACCTTTCTGCGATTGATGAAGTGGCAAAATTAATTGGCAAATCTATCAATGGCTACAAAATCATTTCAAATAAAAGCACCGTCCCCATTGGTACCGCTAAAAGGATAAGAAAAATAATCAGGGAGAATCAGGATGGCGAAAATGGGAAATATGAGTTTGACATAGTATCGAATCCCGAATTTTTAAAGGAGGGCGAGGCAGTAAAGGACGCCTTCTTTCCTGAAAGGATTGTGATAGGTGCCAGGAGCAAAAAGGCGGCAGAGCTTATGGAGGAGCTTTACAGGCCAATAATAGAACAGGATTTCGAGTATGCTCAAAACAACACGCATAAAAAGGAAAAGGTGCCCGTTCTTATAACTGATTCTACAAGCTCTGAACTTATAAAATATGCATCAAACGCCTTTCTTGCCACGAAAATTTCTTTTGTTAATGAAATCGCGAACATCTGTGAGAGAGTTGGCGCCAACATACTTGATGTGACGTATGGGATGGGGCTTGATGACAGGATTGGTTCAAGGTTTATGAAGGCAGGAATCGGCTGGGGCGGTTCGTGTTTCCCAAAGGATGTCAGGGCATTAAGCTATACTGCAGAGGAATACGGCTCGCCGGCAAATATCCTGAATGCAGTTATACAGGTTAATAATCACCAGAGATTCAAGGTGATACAGAAGGCCGTTAATATGCTTGGAATTATAGAGGATAAGACTATAGGGGTACTGGGCTTGTCCTTCAAGCCAAATACAGACGATACAAGGGAAACGCCATCTATCGCCATAATTAATAAATTCATAGAGCTCGGGGCGGAAGTAAGGGTCTATGACCCTGTCGTGAAGAGATATCCTGAAGATATGGACAGAGGCGCTGTTATTGTAGCCACGCCTTACGAAGCAGTAAAAAAAGCGCATCTGATGGTTCTGGCGACAGAGTGGGATGAATTCTATAATCTTGATTTTGAAAAAATAAAGGGGCTAATGGCAAGCTTGAATATCATAGATGGAAGAAACATTTTTGATAAGAAAAAGCTTGGCGCTATAGGGTTCAAATATACGGGTATTGGATATTAACTAATTTTTATTAAATTTTTTGCTGGACGAGGAGGATTGTCGTGATAGAAGGGGTTAAAGTAAAGAAACTCAAAGTCATACCTGATGAGAGGGGCCGGCTTATGGAAATGCTCCGCTCTGATGATAAACTGCTTACAAAATTCGGGCAGGTCTATATGACAACTGCATATCCCGGTGTCGTTAAGGGATGGCACTACCACAAGAAGCAGACGGATAATATGGTTGTAGTAAGGGGCATGATGAAAATTGTCCTGTATGACAGCAGAAAGGATTCGCCGACCTACGGGGAAGTTAACGAATTCTTTATGGGCGTGCATAACCCAATGCTCCTCCAGATACCGAAGTATGTCTATCATGGATTTAAGTGCATTTCCGATTATGAAGCAATATGCATAAATACCGTAACCGAGCCTTATAATTATGACGACCCGGATGAATTCAGGGCAGACCCTCATGGTACCGAAGTCCCCTACGACTGGGACAGGAAAGACGGATAGGGGGAAAAATTGGAAGAAAGAAATTTTAAAGTCCTTCTTGTGACAGGCGGAGCAGGTTTTATCGGCAGTAACTTCATTCATTACATGCTGAAAAAATATCCCGAGTATAAGGTAATAAATCTTGATAAATTAACTTACGCAGGAAACCTTGAGAACCTTAAAGATATTGAAAATAATCCCAATTATAATTTTATAAGGGGAGACATTGCAGACAGGAAGATTGTAGATGAGATTTTCGATTCCAGGAGGATTGATGCAGTAATAAACTTTGCGGCAGAATCACATGTGGACAGATCGATAGAAGAACCCGGAGTTTTTATACAGACAGATGTTTATGGCACCTATGTCCTGCAAGCAATAAGGAAATATGATGGCCTGTTCTTTCAGATAAGTACCGATGAAGTCTATGGCTCGATAGAAAATGGGTCATTTAAAGAAGGAGACCCGCTTAAACCAAACAGCCCGTATTCTGCTTCAAAAGCCGGTGCGGAGATGATTGCGAGGGCTTTTTATAAAACTTACGGGACGTCTGTAATTGTTACAAGGACTTCCAATAATTTTGGCCCATACCAGTATCCCGAGAAAATAATTCCCCTCTTTGTTACCAATCTTATTGACAATAAAAAAGTCCCACTTTATGGTGACGGGATGAATGTAAGGGACTGGATTTACGTGGAGGATAATTGCAATGCCCTGGACAGGGTTCTCCATGGAGGTAAAGTAGGAGAGATTTATAATATCGGTGCCGGGAATGAGAAGCCGAATGTCTGGATTACAAAAAAAATAATTGAGATACTTGGCAAATCGGAAGATATGATTGAGCCGGTTGATGACAGGTTAGGGCATGACCGGAGGTATTCAATAAACTGTTCAAAAATAAAGAAAGAGCTTGGCTGGAAGGCTTCTTATAATTTTGAAGAAGCGCTGGAAAAAACCGTAAACTGGTATGTAAGTAATGAGGAATGGTGGAGGCCTTTAAAAGAGAAAAAGTCTGTATGAAATTTTTCCTATTAATCTGTGTGAGTTGCTGTTAGAAGTGCTAGTAGGATAATAATAGTTATATTAGAAAAATTTTATAATACCACCCAGACGATTGTAATTTATGATAAAATATTTTTCTTTTGGTTTCTGGAAAAAACTTTTAGGGGGTACTCCAAATAGAAAAAGGTTAACTGAGAATTTCCTTTCTCTATCAGTGCTGCAAGGATTGAATTATCTTTTACCGCTGGTGACCCTTCCCTATCTAGTAAGAATTTTAGGTCCTGAAAAATATGGTTTGATTTCTTTTGCCCAGGCGTTCATCGGGTATTTTATAATATTAACTGATTATGGATTCAATCTATCTGCGACCAGAGAAATTTCGGTAAATAGAGAGAACAGGAAGAAGG